>CAYQTW010000229.1:0-5805 GCA_964420485.1 uncultured Anaerolineales bacterium | reverse complement strand
TCAGCCACTCCGCCGAACTCGGAATCGGACGCAGATTCACGCAGATTTTCGCAGATAAGATCAAAAAATCAGCGTTTATCAGCGTTCATCTACGTCCTAAAGAATATGTTTCAACGCTCTGCCTGGGGATGGCTGAGCAGTTACGCTGTGGACAAACCGGTTATCGTCTCTTGCCCAAGAGTTTCAAGAGTTCATCTGTCGTCAAATCAGCGTCCCGCAGGATACTCTTCAACACTTTGGGATGCAGAATCTTACCGCGGTGAAACGGCACAGTCACCCTCTGTCCCTGCTGGTTCTTGAATATCCGGTGGCTACCACTCTGACGCACCTGCACGAAGCCGATCCGTTCCAACACACGGATAATCTCAGACGCAGTCACACGGGGTAAACGCGGGCTCATGCCGGGACCTCGATCGCAGTCAGGCTAAGCGACTGAACCCTGGGCAATAGTTCATGGGCCGCTATGCGGTCCTCAATGTGCAATCGGATGGCATCGCGAAGGTTATCTATGATCTCTTCGTAAGTCTCACCCTGAGTGTAGCAGCCCTGTAGCAGCGGACAATAGGCAAAATAGCCATCCTCATCTTTCTCCACTATCACAGGCCACAAGCCTGCTCTTGCCTTCCCGTTCACAAAGCACCTCCTTACATCAGTCCCATCCCCCCATACAATCGCTCAAAGTCAAAATGCTCGGCCAGCAGAGCCTCGAACTGCTCCAGTTTGGCTCGCTGCCCCAACCGTGTCTTGCCAAAGACGCGCTCGATGGCCTCTACCGTCTCCATCGTATTCCCGCGCACCAGGAGCACCGGCACGCCGACATCCTCGGCGCGACGCAACACCTCGGGCACAGGCCGCAGGTGGCCGGTTAGAACCAGGCATTTGACCGCTGTCTCCAGTGCCACCAGTTGCATGTCGGCCCTGTCGCCGCCGGTGATGACCGCTTTGGTGCCGGGTATGCGCCGTATGCGGGGTAGAGCTTGCTCCACGCTCATCGCCCCAACCACCAGGTGCTCGATCAATTCGTCCCTCTTCTCCGGCAGGGCCAGGAACTCGCCTTGCAACACGTCCGCCAGTTCGCCCACGCTGATGGCCTGCAACTGCTGGCGTAGGGGCAGCGCGCACAGTAGCGGAATGTCACGCGATTCCAGGTAGGGGCGGGCGACGTTAGTCACGAACTCCATTTCCTCATCAGGCACTTTGTTGACCATCACTCCCAGCAGCCGCTCGCCCATCCGCAGTTTGGTGACCAGGCAGTCGTCCAGCAGCGACATCCGGTCGTAGAAATATGTCACGGCCAGCACAGGCGCATCCAGCGCCTCCGCCACGACCGGCGTGCCCAATCCCACGCTGAATCCCTCTCGCAGCGATGCCCCGCCCTCCAGCAGCACGATGTCCTTGCCCGCGCTCACGCGCTCAAAGGCCGCCTTGACCTGCGCTAAAAGATCAGGGAGTGCTTTGCTGGTGAGCGCCTCCAGCAACAACTTTTGGGTCAGCACGACGCCGATCAGGTCACCTAGGTCCTGGGACAGACCAAGCGTCCGCCGCACAAAGTCAGCGTCTTCGTCCGCCATGCGACCGCCGGCCTGCCAGGGTCGTGTGCTCAGCGGCTTGAGATAGCCGACCTCGTAGCCATCGGCCTGCAATCGCCGCCCCAGCCCCAGGCAGAGCGCCGTCTTGCCGCTAAAAGTGTGTAGGGATGTGACATATAATGCTTTCATCGTTTCCTCCTCATCTGGTAGATTGGTACATTGGGAACCACCACCAATCTACGTATCTTCTCAATAGGTAGGGGCGAACCCTTGCGGTCGCCCTTGTGGGCAAGAGCAAGTCCTGCCCCTACCCCAGGATATTGAGAAGATACCAATCTACCAATCTACCAGTCTACCAATTTACCAGTCTACCAACCTACCGATCTACCTGCCACGCTTCGAGATTCCGCTTCTCGGTACTAAAGTTGATTCCTATCAGGATCATCTTTTTGCCACTCTGCTTGTACTTTTCGACGTATCCCTGCTCTCGTATCTGCTTGATGCCCGCCTCCGCGCTCTGGTTGCACTTGAACTCGATGATGTAGATTTTATCGGAGAATGTCACCGCCAGGTCGATCCGCCCCCGGCAGGTGAGCACGCTGCTCTGCGCGTCGCCACCTGAAGCGGAAATCATCAGGTAAAAGATCGTGTGAAAGTAGGACTCGTCTCTCTTGGTTTCGATGTCGTAAGGAATCGAGGCAAAGATGGCCATCATCGCCTCGAAAAACGCTTCCAAGTCCTCGTCCCGCAGGTACCGGGAGAGCCGAAGCACGTGAGAACTGATTTCTTCTTCTACGTCCTCCGTCCATGAGAACAACAGCGATTCGGTGAACGCGGTCTTGACTTCCCGGTTCGGATACCCCAGAGTGTAAAGCCTACCGTCCACGTCTTTGATGGTGAGGTAGCCGGTTTGAAAAAGCAGTGCCTCTGGGTTCAACCTGTCAATTTCAAAGGTGGTAAAGATCGAGTGGCTCACCTGCAAATCTTCGATCGTGGGCAGGTCATATTGTTCTTGCTTGAGCAGGTTGACGAGAAACGTGAGCGTGCCGGTCCGGAACCAATAGTTCCCGAATGATCTATCGCTGAAAGCGTTGAGGATAGAGAAGGGGTTGTAAACCTTTACGTCCCTCTCGGAAAAACGATAGCCATCGTACTGTAACGCCAACTGTGTCTTTACTTTGTCTTGGGACCAGCCAATTTCCTCGGCGAATTGCTCGATGCGCCCCGCGAAGCAGGTTTCCAGTTCCTCCTGGGTATAGCCGAGCATGTCGGCGTACTGTTTGCTCGTAGAAATATCGTAGAGATTGTTGAGTTCAGAGAAAACAGACACCTTGCTGAATTGGGAAACGCCCGTGAGAAATACAAAGCGCAGTGCAGGAACAACAGTAGCCTCTTTTAGCACCCCGAAAAACCCTTTCAAAATGTCCCGGTTGGCCTTGGCTATTTCCAATTCCTCTGTGCCTCTACCGAGGTGCCCAATGATTGGTTTGTCGTATTCGTCTATCAGTACCGCCACGGGCACACCGGTCTTTTGATAGAGTCCACGTATCAGAGCCTTGAACTTGGGCGCTGGAAAGGATTTTTCAAAGGCTATCTGTGATTCCTTGGCCACAGTCATCAGGTGCTCTTCCAAACTCAATCGCAAATTCTCCGGGGTGTCGTGGTTTATTCCGTTAAAGTCAATCACGACGACTGGATGTTCTTCCCATTCCCACTCCCCGTGCTCGGCTATCCACAACCCCTCGAATAATTCCTTCCTCGCCTGAAACAGACATTTCAGCGTGGACAAAAGGAGGGACTTGCCAAACCGCCGTGGCCGGGATACGAAATAGTATGCCCCCTCCGTCACCATCCGATGGACGTATTCGGTCTTGTCCACATAGAGATAGTCCCGTGTTCTCATATTCTCGAACGACGACTCGCCAATGGGTAGTTTCTGCAATCGCGTTCTCATTTTTACCCCCCTCTACGAAGCCAGCACCAGCCGCATGTCAATCGCTATCGCCCCGTGTCCCTCGTCAAAGACCATCAGCGGGTTAATGTCCAGTTCCACGATCTCGGGGAAATCGGTCACCAATTGGCTCACTCGCAGCAGCGCGTCCACCATGGCCTCGTGGTCGGCTGGCGGCTCGCCCCGGACGCCCTCCAGCAGGGGGTAGGAGCGAATCTCGCGCATCATCTCCTCGGCCTCCTGGCGGCCAAAGGGGGCGATGCGGAAAGCGATGTCCTTCAGCGCCTCCACGTAGATGCCGCCCAGTCCAAAGCCGACCAATGGCCCGAACTGCGGATCACGGCTCATTCCCACCAGCACCTCTCGCCCGCCCGGCACCATCTGCTGCACCAGGCAGCCCCAGATGCGAGCGCCCGGCACGTACCGCCCGGCCCGATAGACGATCAGGTCAAACGCATCCCGCACATCGTCAGGCGTGCCCACGTTCAGTTTGACGCCGCCCACGTCCGTCTTGTGCAGGATGTCGGGCGAGGCGACTTTGAGCACGACCGGATAGCCGATCTCTTCCGCAATCTCGACCGCTTCTTCGGGCGTCTTGGCCAAGCGCGATTGGGGGATGGGGAAACCGTATGCTTTCAGCACCTCCCGCGCCTCGGCCTCGCCGACGGAGACGCGCCCCTCCGCCCGCACGTGGTCGAACAACTCTCGCACAGGCAACATGCAGACGCTGCACTCTTTCACCTCAAAAATAGGTTGCTCCCGCTCACGCCGGTACGCGCTCATCGCTGCCAGCGCCGCCGCCGCCCGCTCTGGGAAGGGGTAGTTGGGCACGCCATATTGCCGTAATACCTTTACCCCGGCCTCGATGCGCGCCTCCCCCATAAAACAGCCCAAGATCGGCTTGTCTGTCTCCTGGGCCATCTGGCCCACCACGTGGGCCGTCTTTTCGATCTCGGTCATCGCCTGGGGGGTGACGATCACGATCAGCCCATCCACGTTCGGGTCGGCCAGCACCAGGCGGGTAGCGTGCTCGTACCGGTCAGCCAGCGCGTCTCCTAGCACATCCACCGGGTTGGCCGCGCTCGCCGCCCCGGGCAGATAGTCCTCCAACGCCTCCATCGTCTCGCGGGCCAGGCGCGGGATTTCCAGATCGGCGTGCTCCAGCGCGTCGGTAGCGAGAATGCCCGGCCCGCCGGCGTTGGTAACGATGCCGATGCGGTCGCCCTTCAGAAGCGGCTGGTAGGCGAAGGCGCGTGCATAGTCGAAGAGCGCCTCCATCGAAGCGGCACGAATGACACCCGCCTGCTGAAAGGCCGCTTTGTAAGCCGCCTCGGAGCCGGCCAGACTGCCCGTGTGCGACGAGACTGCCCGCGAACCGGATTTGGTCACGCCGGATTTGATCGCCACCACCGGCTTGTCCCGCGTGACCTTCCGCGCTACCTGCATAAACTTTTGCCCGTCGGGCAGCCCTTCGACATAGATGAGAATCACCCGTGACTCCGAGTCATCGCCCCAGGCCTCCAGCAGGTCAATCTCACTCACGTCGGCCTTGTTGCCCAGACTGGCGAACTTGGAAAAGCCGATGCGCCCGGCCATCGCCATATCCAGCACCGCCGTGCCCAGCGCGCCCGATTGAGACATGAACGCGATGGGGCCGGCGGGAGGCATACCGGCGGCAAAGGTGGCGTTGAGCGGGGTAGCGGTGTCAATCACGCCCAGGCAATTAGGGCCGATGATGCGCAGATCGTACTTGCGGGCAATCTCGACCAGTTCCCGCTCCCGCTCCAGCCCCTCGCGTCCAGCCTCGCGGAAGCCGGCGCTGATGACGACGACAGCGGGCACCCCCTTCTGGCCGCACTGCTCCAGCACGGCCGGCACGAAGCGATAGGGGATGACGACCACCGCCAGGTCCACCGGGTCGGGGATGTCCAGCACGGAGGGGTAGGCTGGCAGGCCCAGGATCTCGCTGGCCTTGGGGTTGACCGGGTAGAGGCGGCCCCGGTAGCCTCCCTTCTCAAGATTAGCCAGCACCGCGTAGCCCAGTTTCTCCGGGTCGCGGGAGGCGCCGATGACGGCGACGGATTGGGGACGGAAGAATGTGTCGAGCATACGCATCAGTCGGATAGTGTGATTATGGCGTGAGGCTAGGGATATCCACGATAGACGGAAACGGCACTAGGACAACGGCGACTGCTGCAGGTGTGGCCATCCAGGATAATCACGAGTGCTTGCCGCCTTGCCGGTAGATGAACAGGCTCTAACAAGTATACACTCAATGTCATCAAGTTAAGGATTGTAAAGACCTGCCAGGTTTCCGCCAGAGCT
>CAYQTW010000228.1:2353-5809 GCA_964420485.1 uncultured Anaerolineales bacterium | reverse complement strand
CTGCGTCCTATTTTCTGTATCCGGAGTCAAGTGTTAAATTTGTCAGTCAACCAGGTGTGTGCCTAATATATAATATCACGAAATTGCCTGGGAAGCATTGCAGTTTCGTTAAAACGAGGTTACACTTGCTAACACAAACAGCGGTCGAACCTGCCGTCTCGCACGGCTCGACCGCCAGAAAAGTAGCATCTCAGCAATGCACGAGAGATCGCATCGCCCCATACAACATCAGCCTCACAGATACAGGATAGCGCACCCGATCCTTCTTATCCGCGCTCTTGGTTCTCCTCACCCATCACTTGTAGAATCGAGTACAAGAGTTCCAACAGTACCTGCTTGACACTTTCCCGATCGGTCGCTACACAGGGCAGCACTTTGATGTCGTCGGGAATACGGAAGGCAATGCGCAAGTCTTCGGGCGACCACGCGTCCGCAATGTCCTGTTTGTTAGCAGCAACCACATAGGGCACAGGAGCATAAGAACGGAAAGCCTCGAGGATACGTTGAGCCTCGCGGAATGTCTCCGGCCGCACGCTGTCGAGCAGGACGACGAATCCGAGCATACCCTCGGATAGAATCTCCCACATAAAGTCAAAGCGGCGTTGGCCAGGGGTGCCGAACAGATAGAGCACCAGATCCTCATCCACGGTAATACGCCCAAAATCCATCGCCACCGTGGTCTGGCTCTTGATCATCTCCTCTGCACTCGTGATTTTTTGCTCCGTCTCGACGACGTCAATCTCGCTGATGCTTTGGATAAATTGTGTTTTACCGGCCGAAAAAGGACCGGTTACTACCATCTTTACAGTTTGCATCAAAGTTTCCGAATACGATCAATTAATCGCAGGACCACGTTCCGCTTGACGTCTGGACGGCGCATCGCCAGAGGAGTGGAAGCAGACACCTCGGGCGCCCCAGGTGTTCCATACGACGCGGGCGCGGCAACTCTTTTTTGTTGAACTAGTTCCACCAATCCGGCTTGCAACAAGCCGTATACTATCTTGCGGATCTGGAAATCGCTCATACTGTTGTACTGCGCAATCTGGTGGATAGTATTGCGCGGGTTGATGAACGAAACTACGCGCCACTCCTCGACGCTGAGATTGATGTCGCGCAGGCTCGTACCGGGACGCTCGGCGAACTTGAGCGCCACGTCAAGGTTAGGCAGTTCATCTTGCAAGTGCTCCCACTCCTTCAAGCGGCGACTGCCTTCCATGATCACGTTTTCCAGGCTAATGGGAACGGTAATACGATCCTCAAACGGCAACACTTTTGCTTCGAAGCGGAAAGCGCCTTCAGACCAGGTAAAGAGACGATAGACGTTGTCCAGGATGTAAGCACGTACACTCTGTACAACGTCTGCCTGGCTCACATAGCCGGCATTGATCAGCAGCAGACCCAGTTCCTTGTCACTCTTGACATCCGCCTGAGTCTGAAGCGCACGAGCCTGTTCCTCTGTGATCTTGCCAGCCTCGTGAAGCACCGCCGCCAGACGATCATCCTGTTCACCCAGCGTCGCGTAGATGAGTTTGCCTTCTTTGAAACACAAGCGAGCCTGCGTCTCACGTGTGTCAATCGTCAGCGTGCCCGTCTTGCGCGCCAGACTGATCAGGTTAAGCAACTGCGTTGCATTGAAATCTCGCAGATTGCCCTTCAATGCCATGCCCCACCTCCACTGCGGCTTCAGAACACGGATTTCAGGACATTGACGAATTTCAGATTGCCCTTCAATGCCATGCCCCACCTCCACTGCGGCCGAGTCAGACCGCAGACTTGATCGAATACGTATCAGGGTTGATTATACAGGGTTGATTATACCTTCTCTTGGCGTGCAAGTCAACTGACGAAAATGTCAGTCCGCGCTTGTCCATTGCCCTGGCAGGTGGTATACTACTCGGTGACGACCGACCCACCAATTCCACCGGAGACAGATTATGGCCAAGAAGAAACGCAAGAAACGTGGAAATCGCTTCCGCCTCCTGATCTATAAACGCATGTGGCAGCGCTGGGCCTGGCCTTGCATCCTGATCGTGCCGGCCTCGGCCGTGTTATGGTGGTTTGCGCCTCGCATCTCGATCCTCTACGCCCCATTCCGTATCCTCACCCTCGTCCCAGGCCTTGTCTCCCTCGCCATCCTGGGGTACACCTTCCTGGCCCGGCGGCTGGCCTGGGTGCAATGCAAATCGAATCACCTGCGTATTCAGACCCCCCTCTACCCACTCATCGTCTCTTATGGCCGTATCAAGAGCGTGCGTCCCAAGACCTTTGCCCAGGTCTTTGATCCGGCCCAGGAAAAAGCGGCCCGCCGGAATTGGCTGCATCCTTACTGGGGTAAGACTGTCCTGGTGGCGGAAATTTCCAGGTACCCGATGAGCAAAACGTGGCTGCGCCTCTGGTTCAGCCCCTATCTCCTGAACCCAGACGAGCCTGGCTTTGTCTTCCTGGTCGAGGACTGGATGACGCTCTCCCGCCAACTGGACGAATCGCGCACATCCTGGACAATGCGCCGCGCCGAGCGCCGGCAGAGAGCCTCAGCCCAGCGGCCGTAGGACAAGTTGCCAACTTGTCTTACACCACCTCCACCACCGATCCCTCCGGCGTCTTGGTCACCTCGATGCGCGCCGGAAAAGCGTCCTTCAGTTCCTCAATGTGCGTGACCACCAGCACGCGGGCAAAGTCATCCTGAATGACATTGATCGCTTCGATCAGCCGCTCCCGGCCCCGCGCGTCCTGCGTGCCAAACCCTTCATCAATCACCAACATCTGCAACTGCGCCCCCGCCCGCCGCGCCAACAGTTTCGAGAGCCCGATACGGATGGCAAAGTTGACCCTGAATTGCTCGCCGCCGGAATAGTTTTCGTAAGGCCGCGTCCCCAGTTCATCCGCAATCTTGATCTCTAGCGTCTCCCGCACCTCGCCCGCCAGCGTCTCTCGCTGCGTATCGAAGCGCACGTGCATGCGGCCCCCGGTCATCCGCGCCAAGAGCCGGTTGGCCTCGACCTCAATCTCTGGCACCGCCGCCTCGATGACCATCGCTGGCACGCCCTTAACGCCAAAAGCAGTCCTCAGTTCATCGTAGATGGACTGTGCAGTCGCCAACTCGTCCCGCCGCTCGATCTTGTCCGCCATCTGCCGCTCGAGCGATTTGCACGCCTCCAGCCGCTGCTGTGCAGCGCCCAACCGTTGGCGGGCGGACGCCTCCTCTCCGCGCACCCGCTGCAAGTGCGCCTCGACCGCCGGTGCTTCCTTCAGTCGCTCCCGCAGTTCCCTGGCGTTCTGTTCCAACTCTGCCTGGCGGGCTTGCTCGGTCTGTGTCTGCTCCCGCCGCCGCTGTTCGGCCTCCCCTAGCCGCTTGAGTGCTGCCTGCTCCTCCCCCATCCCCGTCTGCGCGGCGCCCAATTGCGCCTTGCGCTCGGCAAAGATTTGGCCCTCGGCCACGGCCCGCCGCGCCGTTTC
>CAYQTW010000228.1:0-2343 GCA_964420485.1 uncultured Anaerolineales bacterium | reverse complement strand
GCCTCGTAGCCCAGTTCCTCCGCCTGCGCCAACACTTGCACCAGTTCGGCCCGCGCCTGGAGAGCATAGTCCTCCGCAGCCAGTCGTTGCTCGACCGTGGCCCGTTTCGCTTGGGCGGCCTCCAGCGCCTCGGCCGCCTGCTGCCCCTGCTCGATGCGCGCGGTCAGCGCCGCCTCCCGCCTTTGCAGCGCCTCAAGTTCGCGCAGCATAAGGTCGCTCTCGGCGATCTGCTCCTCCAACGCCAACGCTCGTTTGGTCAACACCTCCACCGTCGCTCGGTTCGCCCGGTAAGCGTCCCCCCTGGCCCGCCCCTCGCTCTGAAACTGATCCACCAGCCGCCGCCGGTGCTCGTCGGTGAGGGATTGCTCACAGAGAGGGCACTCGGCCCCCGCCCGCTCCAGCAGTGTGATCTTTTCTTTGAGCGTCACCATCTCTGCCCGCAGCGCCTCGTTGCGCGCCCGCAACCCGGCCTGCTCCTCGGCGAAGCGCGCCAGGTCAGCCTGCGCCGCCTCCCGGCTCTCCGCTAACTGTGTCAAGTGAACCAGTTGCGCCTGCACCTCCTCGCGCTCGGCCAATAGGGGCGCAGTCACTGCACCCCTACTCTCCAATTCGGCCACACGCTGCACAATGACCTCGCGCTCCGCCTGGAGCCGGTGTCGCGCCTCGGATACTTTTGCCTCCAGTGCCATACGGCGCTCGTTCAGTTCCACTGACTGGCGCAGTTTGGCCCCCAGCGCCCGCTCCTGCTCAACCGCCCGCCGGTAGGCCGCGTAGCCGGCCTCGATCTCGTCCGCCTGGGCCAGCAACCTCTCGTACTCGGCCAGATGCTTCTTCCGCGCGGCCCGCTCCTCCGCCAGTCTCGCCAGTTCCTGCTCCGCCTGGGCGATGCGTGCGGACAGTTCGGCAATCTGCGCCTCGGCGTGCCCCAGTTCCGCCCGCGCCGCCTCGATCCGCCGGTAGGCCGCCTGGGCCTCTTGGAGCGCCGCGCTCAGTTCGGCCACGGCTGCCTGGGCTGCCTCGAGTTGTGCCTCGTACTCGGGCCGGCGGGCCAGTTCGGCCTCAATCTCCCGCAGGCGCAGTTCGATCATCTCCGCCTCGGCCTTGATGCCCCGCAGTCGTTCCTTAGCCCGCTCCTCGTAGACCACCCAACGATCGAGCCCCAGGATGTCGCCCAGGACGCGCTTGCGCTCGGCGGCGGTCTTGACCGTGAACTCGTCGGCGCGGCCCTGGCGCAAAAAGGCCGAGTTGACAAAAGTGTCATAGTCGAGGTGCAGGACGCGCTCGATCTTTTCCTGCGTGGCCCGGATGCCGCTCTCGGCGATGGAACGGTAGCGCCCGCCGTCCTGCACCTGGAAATCGAGCAGGCTGCTACCGCGCTTGCCCCCCTTGCGCCGGCGCAGCACGCGATAGACTTGGTCTCCCAACCCAAACGTGAACTCGACCGCCATCTCGTCCTGGCCCAGGCGGATCAGTTCGTCGTCTCGCCTGGCCCGCGACTTGGCCCACAGCGCCCAGGTCATCGCGTCGAGCAGCGCCGACTTGCCCGCGCCGTTTTCGCCGGCCAGGCAAGCGACATGGATGCCGGCGAAATCCAAATTCGCCTGGCGATAGCACATAAAGTTGGTGAGGGAGAGTTTGTGGGGAATCATAAGTGCAAGTTACAAATCGTGTATTTCTCTCATCTGCGGTACTCCCTATCTGTCGCCAGATCGTGCTCCAGTTGTTCCAGATTAACCAGCCTGGCGTTTACTTTGCCGGCCTCGGCCTGCGCTGCGCCGGTAAAGTCGGACCGTGCAAAGAAAGCATAATGCACCGTCCATCCTTCACCTTTGTCCGGCAAGCCGCGCAATACTTTGCTCGTTTTTCCCTCAACCAACTCGGTAATCACCGCCCGGCTGACCGGGTGGTCGCCCCACTTGCACTCGCCTAGTAAAATCTGCTTCTCGCGCCAGGCAATCGCCACCACGTCCACCTGCACATCCTTCGACCAATGGCTGCTCACGATTTCCGGTGGGAAAGGTAACCGGTCAGCGCGGGCCTGGGTCAACGTCCACTCGCGGCACAACTCCTCAAAGGCCGTCAGCCCCACGAAGGCGCGGAATTGCTCGGCGATGCGCTGCCAGAGAACGTTCGTCAGTTCCTGTTCCACCAGGTCGAGATTGGGAGCGATGAAACGATAGTAAAAGCGCAGGTAGTGATCGGCCAGGTGATAGCGGCTGTTCCGACTGGTGCGCCGTTGCTCACGCGGAATCGTGGCCGGCAGGCGGCGCTCAATCAGTCGCAACGCCTCCAACTGTTTGAGGTAGGGGCTGAGATAAGACGATTTCAGGTCCAGCATATCAC
>CAYQTW010000227.1:4543-5906 GCA_964420485.1 uncultured Anaerolineales bacterium | reverse complement strand
AGATAGCCACTGTCTCAATACTCTCGTGTCCCAACAGCCTGGCCAGCCCCACCAGGTCGCCCGGGTTCTTCCGCAAATACAGCGTTGCGTACGTATGACGCAGTGTGTGTGGTGAGCACTCTACCCCTGCCAGGTTGGCGTACTTTTTCACAACCCGCCACACCGCCGATGGTGTCAGCGCGCCACCCCGCTGGCTCAGAAAGAATGCCTGTGAGTCCGAGGCCGGGCGGGTCTCCAGGTACTCGCGCATCGCCCGCCGCACCTCGCACGGTAGCGGAACCTGGCGGAACCGTGCCCCTTTGCCTGAGCGCACCGTCAGCAGCCCCGAACGCTCCTTCAGTTCCACATCGTCCAGTTCCAGAGCGGTCAGTTCCGACACCCGCAACCCTGTCCGGCCCAGCGTCTCCAGGATAGCCACGTCCCGGAGACGGCCGGTCTGCTCTGCCTTGCGCACCATGCGGCGGAACTCTTGGGCAGAGAGCGCACGGGGTCCGTGGCGCTGCTGGCGTACCCCTTTCACGTCACGGGTAGGGTCCTGTGCCAGCAATCCCGTGGCCACGGCCCATCGGCTCAACGCTTTGAGGGCAGCCAGTTTGCGGTTGATGCTGGCAGGTTTGAGTTTCTGCACCGTGCGCAGGTAGGCCAGGTAGGCCCGCACGTCGGAGAGGGTCATCTCCTCGATACGGAACGGCTCGCCATAGGTCTGCTCGACCCAGCGGGCGTAGAGGGCGAGGTCAGAGAGATAGTGAGTGATCGTACTCTCGTTTTTGCCCTGGCGTTTCAGTTCTTCGGTAAAGGGCTGGAACTGCTCGGACACATTCTGTCTCCTAGGATATTACATTGCGGATTTTCGGGGTCTTATGGCTTACTCTCGTGGCGATATTTTACCATAGCCACTCGAAAAAGGCAATGTAATGGATGTTATGGTGCTACATTTCATGGTATATGCGTCAATTGGAAATTTTGGTAAAACCTAGTAAAACTATTGACAAATCTGCCATTGTAGGGTATAATTGGCCTAGGAGGGAATGGTCATGAAGCAATTCTGGAGTATCAAGGACGTCGCCAAGTACCTGGAAGTAGACTACAAGACGATCTACCGCCTGGTGCGCCAGGGTGAACTACCGGCTGGAAAGGTCGGCGGGGTCTATCGCATCCGCAAGGAGGACGTGGACGCGTACTTTGAGCAGCAAAAGGCAGCAAGGCTCTCGGAAGCGCTTGGCGCTCAGGAGAGTGGGCAAGGCCGGGCACTCAAGTGTTCGGTCTGTCTGCGTCTGCTGGATGGCAAAGATCAGATTGGTGGTCGGTGTGCTTATGAGGGGTGTGATGCCCCTATCTGTCGCACCTGCTGGGCCGATGACGG
>CAYQTW010000227.1:1651-4533 GCA_964420485.1 uncultured Anaerolineales bacterium | reverse complement strand
CATCGGCCTTCCCGCACAGTTCAATTGGATGAGGCCCGCGAGCGGCTGGCGGCCGGTGAGATTCCACTGCTTGTGACTGCGCTGGAGGCGAAGCAGCGTGAACTCGGTTTCGTCTCGCGCTTTGACCGCAAAGTGCACAAGATCACCACGCTGCGCTATCCCCTGGACGGTCGCGTGATGCGGGTGACTTTTTCCTGGCCCGAGATCCACACCGAGATGGACGAGTCCGCACGATTGATGGAGTTACTGAGAACGGGGTATCTGGACCGGGAGATCGAGCAGGAGATGCCGCTGAACGTCGTCTCCTGTTACACCATCCCTGCCAGCGGGCCCGGGACGCCTGGTCTGGTATTGGAGACTCGGGTGCTCTCCCACCTCCCTACGCTGGTGCGACAAGGCTTCGATACCCGGTCAGCCTCGCTGGCGGACTTGCTGCGCGTGCTGGAGCAGTGTATTGAGGTGGCCGAGGCGCAGGATGTGGCTTACCTGGTCGGCGTCGCAGCGACGACAGGCTGGGCGCCAGAGGCCCGGGCTTACGTGGAAGCCAGCGGCACAGGACGTTCCTTCTCCCACCGGCTGGTCCTGCCATGCCTGGTGGATCTGCACGAGATGACGCTGGTGTACAACGAGTCTGATTCCCGCCTGGCCCCAATGGTATCGCTTTTTGCGCCACGGTTGCCAGAAGAGGAAATCAGTCAAGCGACGGAATATATCGCTCAGGCACTGTTGGCCTCCCACGGTGTCACGGTAGAGGAGGTCTGTGAAGAGGCTAACATGGATGAACAGTACGTTCGTATTGCCTTTGAACGATTGGTAGAGCAAGGAACGCACCGGTGGGACCAAGTCCCATCCATCGGGCAGGTATTGTCCAAATTCGGTCGTGAGGAGTCAAGTCACAGGAGGGATTATATGTAAGGTTGCACGTTGCACAAACTGGTATACAGTCACTGGCTGGTCGTGTTTTCGCGATTTGTCTATATCGGGTGGTTCACCAAAAATTTCACATTACAAGGAGGAAAAATGAACGCGTTACGATCAATTTTCGGGGTGGTTGAGAATCTATCGCAACTCTTTGCAGAGAAACAGCCTCAACAAACGGAGGAGCCCAAAATCCCACGCTTGGATGATCTGACGGCGGATGACTTGGCGCGGGAACGCATCCGGTTGGAGCAAGAGGAGAAAAAGCAACTAAAGGTCGTGGAGCAGATTGAGTCAGATAAACGCGCGGTCTTTGAACAGGCTACCCGTGAATCCTCTGTCCGCAAGCAAAAGATTATGGCTCGCAAGATCAAGGAACTGGATACCAAGGCCAACAACATTGACCGTAACCTCCGGGTGGTATCGCAGCAATTGCGTATCATCAATGGTTTTATCCAGGTCAAGGAGAATAAGCGCATTTGGGAGCAATCGGGACTCTGGGCTCAGATTTCTCAGATGGACCTTTCGGAACTCGAGACCTACGTTGGCGATTCTCTGATCGAAGGCAGTTTTAACAGTGAGAAATTCAGCAGTATTGTCGGCACACTGGAAGGGTCAGAGGGCCTGGTTGACGAAATGGAAGAGGATGCCGACGTGTTGGACATCCTGAGCGAGATTCAGGCGGCCGCTGCGGCGCGCACAACCGATCCTACCGCTGTAGATGTAGGACTGGCGCGGGTAGAAGAGCGCTTGCGGCGCAAGGAAGAGGCAGAAGAAGACTTTGAAACCTTTTAATGGAAAGGTGGGGGCCGCTTTGAGAGAGCCCTGATGCAAGATCGCTTTAGCAGGGAAACGGAGTATCAGGATGCCGGTTGATCTAAGTGCCTCGTATTACGATCAGTACCAACGTGCTCTGCGCCAGGCTAAAAAGGCTATGGCCGATGGGGACGGCGACCGGGCTGCGGGCTACTATCGCCTCGCTGCCAAATATATGGACAAGTACGCCAACTGTGTTTCCAGTGCCAGAATTCAATCCTCGCTGAGAGAGCAAGGGGCGCAATTGTGGCAGTTGGCCGAGCAGGCAGCCAAGGGACAACTACCATCCCCGCCTGTATCAGAGATGACAGACGTCAGAATGCCCAGAGGGGAGGATGGCGACGACTTGGATCAGCGCATACAAGCGTTGATCCAACGTTCTTCGGTATCGTGGGACGACATTGCCGGCCTGAACGAGACAAAGCGGGAGATCAAGACTGCCTACGCGCTCACGGTGGCCCGCAAGCCGGCCGGCATCGAACTGACCGCGCCACGGACAATGCTCCTCTACGGCCCGCCAGGGACAGGCAAGACGCTCCTGGCGGCGGCCACCTCAAATGGCCTCGATGCGACCTTCTTTAGCGTCAAGGTCGGCGATGTTCTGTCCAAGTACTTTGGCGAATCGAGCAAACTGGTGGGCGCGCTCTACGCCGAGGCGCGCCGGCGCGCGCCGGCGGTCATCTTTCTCGACGAGTTCGACGCCATCAGCCGCGCCCGGGGCGGGGGTGGGGAAAGCGGCGCTGAACGCCGCCTGCTCTCCACGCTGCTGGCGGAGTTGGATGGCCTGGACACCAAGGATGACCCGGCCTTTGTGCTGACTGTCGCGGCCACGAACCGCCCCTGGGATCTTGACAGCGCGGTGCGCAGCCGTTTTGCCCGTGAGGTCTACGTCCCCTTGCCCGACGAACCCGCCCGCCGGCGTATCCTGGAGATCCACCTCAAGGAGAAGGGGCACAAGATCCGGGTGCCTTATGAGGAACTGGCGGCCCGTACCGAGGGGTACTCGGGCCGGGAGATCGCGCAGATGTGCGAGCAGGCGGCGGCCCACATGGTCGGGCGGGTGAACCCGGGCCTGGAGGGCGTGGTGGATCAAGGGCGCGAGGCAGTGGCAAAGTACCAGATCAAGGTCGAACCGCTGCGGCCGAAGA
>CAYQTW010000227.1:921-1641 GCA_964420485.1 uncultured Anaerolineales bacterium | reverse complement strand
CGGTGGCGAGAGGAGGGGGAATAAGAGGCCTTCAAACCCCAGGCGGCGTTGGTCATCGTTTCGGCCACCTGCTCGGCGTGGGAGCAAAACTGAAACCGCTGGCCGAAATGATGACCGAGGCCCCCAGACGATCAGGTGAGTAGATGAGGAGGGAGGAAGAATGTTTGCCTCCCTGCTTTATAGTTTGTACAAGGAGAAAATGAACAATGCAAAATCAAAAACATCTAGGCAAGTACGAGATTCTTGGCGAAATCGGCAAGGGCGGTTTCGCCACCGTGTATCGCGCCCGTGACACGGTGTTGGGACGCGAGGTGGCGCTCAAGGTGCTCGACCCGCTGCTGATGCGCGACGAGGCGTTCGTGGAACGTTTCAAGCGAGAGGCACAGGCTGCGGCTGCGCTCAGACACCCGCACATCATCACCATTCACGACCTGGGCGAGGTCGGTGGCCGGCTCTACATCGCGATGGAGTTGATCGAAGAGGCCGACCTGGGCGTGGTCACGACGCAGCGTGGGCGCGTCCCCTGGGACGAGACGTTGCGGATCGTAGGCCAGATTGCCGGTGCGCTGGCTTACGCCCACGGCCACAGTCTGGTGCATCGTGACCTCAAGCCAGCCAACGTGCTGCTCGACCCGCAGCGCGGGGTGGTGGTGACCGACTTTGGCTTTGCCAAGGCGCTAGGCTCGTCCAGTGCCAGCCTGACTATCAGCGGTGGGGTGG
>CAYQTW010000227.1:0-911 GCA_964420485.1 uncultured Anaerolineales bacterium | reverse complement strand
AGGAGGCGACGCCCGCCACCGACGTCTATGCACTGGCCTGTTTGACCTACGAGATGCTGACCGGTCAGCCGCTCTTCAGCGGAGCGACACCTTCGGCTACCATGCGGCGGCACTTTCAACCCCCCGGGTTCCCGAAGCAGTGGCCACCGGGAGTACCCGATGGCGTCGAGGACGTGTTTGCGGCAGCGCTCGAGCAGAATCCAGTCGAGCGGACGGCAGACCCAATCCAGTTCGTGGCGGCGCTGCGAGAATTGGCGGCTGTCTCTGAACCCGAACTCAGTGCGGTCGAACCAGAGCCGCCAGCGCTTGAGCCTATCCCGGAAGCGCCTGAACCGGCAGCGCCTCAGGAGCCACAACCTGATTTGGTCAGGCCAACGACGCCCAAAGTTCAGCGTCCCCCGGCGCCGCCACGAGCAAGCAAGCCAAAATCAAAACTCGGGGTATGGGTGGTGGGAGGAGTGGCGATACTGGTGATCTTGTGTTGCTTTGTATGGGCAGTAGTGCCCGGGATATTTTCGGGCGGCGAAAGCACTGTAGCGCAAGTGACCAATACACCTTCGCCCTCGGCAACTGTACGTCCTACCAACACCCCACGCCCAACCACAGCCCCAACCCCAATTCCAACCCCGACGTCAAGTCCTACGAAGGCACCCACTCCTGCACCTGGGGATGTCGTGCTTGCGGAGTCTTTCTCCGGCTCGGATTCTGAAGCGCGATGGAGTCTAAGGGAGACTGATGACTACATCTTTCGCATTGAGGACGGCAAGATGATAGCGGTTGGTTCTGATCCTGATGGTTTTGCCTGGACCAAGAGTACCGATTCGTATTCGAGTCTGGATTTGCAGGTCGAGGCGACCATACTGGAAGGGGATACGGAGGCGATCTTTGGGACCGGGTTCGCCATCGATGCA
>CAYQTW010000226.1:0-5955 GCA_964420485.1 uncultured Anaerolineales bacterium | reverse complement strand
AAGTATACCCGAAAACTGTGACAAGTCCAGCCGCGACTTTTGTGTCATTGCGAGCATAGCGAAGTAATCTCCCACCTTCAAATACAAGCAACGGTGGAGATTGCTTCGTCGCTCCGCTCCTCGCAATGACACACCACAGCCGAGCACTGCCATCAAGAGGTCTTGTCTTGATGACATTGGGGAACGAGCGGAATTGACGGCCAACGGGTACTGGGGTACAATAGCGGCACCAACTTTGGAAGGAGATATTGATGGCATATAAAAAGTCCCGTCGCAAGAAAACCAGGTCTCGTCCTCCGACACGCGCAGTGGCTCATCCGAGCCAGCCGGAGCACCTCAAGTTCATCTACGCCACCTGGGCCTCGGAGCGCAAGCCCGGCCGCCAAAAGTTGGCCCGCCTGGAGCGGGCTTTCAAGCGTGGGCCATTGGGCGAGATACCCGAGATCGATCACTGGGCGGACGAAGAGTTCTTCTGGCACGGTGTCCCCGGCGACGACTGGCACCCCATCGAGGCGTATCTGGAATACATCGGGGATTGTTGGTTGGGAGAGGCGCGCGAGCAGTTCCGTCGCTGGAAGGAGGCACACATCGGCTTTTTCGAGATAGGCCGGGTGCGTGGGGGAACTGTCACTTTGCGGGAGTGGGACGTGGTTGACGATGTGCCTGTGGGCGACCCGTTCCCCGCTATCACATTGAGTATGGGTGGGGTGAGATTTTTTCGCTCAGATCGGGGCAAACTGCTGTTCACCTATGTGGCGCCCTGGCTGCCGGACGAGAACCTGCATTGCTCAATGGGTTACGGCTTGGTACTGGAGCGGAAAAAAGTGAGCCTGACCGAGTTGCTGTTGGGGCTGCGTCATCCTGACCTGATGGCCCAACCGCTGCCCTGGAAAACGAGCCCCAAGGCGCGGCGCGAGCACGAGCAGTGTTGGAGGAAACGGGACTGGCAGTCGTGGCTGGGAGAACGGCTCGAGTTCCCTTTCCGAGCGCTGATACCGGAATCCCCCGGCGGCGACGTGTTTGAGGTAACTGATATGGTGCCTCAGAGCGCGGAGAGTGCCCGCAAGATGGGGATTTACTTGCAGGTGCCGGTTCGGGGCGGGGTCAATGTGGTTGGGGTGACCAAGGTGATTGTGCCGGACATTGCCTCTCCCAACTGGATGCCGATCCGGGAGTACATCGCCTATCGCGAGCGCTTCGGGCCACCGCCGGGCGTGCGCGACGCGCCGAATGTCGTGCGGCTGAAGTGAGACTGCTTCCCTAGTCGCCCAACGGCAGCCAGACGGTAAAGGTGCTGCCCACGTCCACCTGGCTCTGCACCATCACCCGCCCGCCGTGCAGTTCCACGATCTCCTCGACGATTGCCAGTCCCATGCCGGTACCGGTCAACTGCATTGAGCGTGCCTCCACGCCCCGGAAGAAGCGGTCAAAGACGTGCGGCAACTCGTCCTCCGGGATGCCCATTCCTGTGTCCGCCACTGTCACCGTGGCCCACGTGCGGCCCTCCGTCTTTTTCGTGCCGGTGGAGAGCACCACCTGGCCTCCCGCCGGGGTGAAGTGAATGGCGTTCCCCACCAGATTGCTCAATGCCTGCACTATCCGCTCCGGGTCGACCATCGTCACCGGCCCCGGTTCCGCCGGATGGTGTTCCAATGTCAACCCCTGCTCCTGGGCCAGTTCCAGGTGTCTGACAACGGTTATCTCGGTCAACTTGTTGAGCGGGGTCGGACGCGGCTTCATCTCTATCCGTCCGGTGTCCAGGCGGGAAATCTCCAGAATGTCCTCTATCAGCCGCACCTGGTGGTCCGCCTCCCGCGCCAGTACGTCCAGGTACTGCTCCCGTTTCTCTGGATGATGTTGCATCAGGTACACGTACAGTTTGATCGTCGTGATCGGCGTCCTGAGTTCGTGAGAGATATTGGTGGTGAAGCGGCTCTTCATCCGGTCCAGCGACTTGAGGTGGCTGACGTCGTGGATGTCCACCACCGCCGCCGTGGGTTTCTCGGCCTCTTCTCCCACCACCACCGCGGCGCTCAGTTCCAGATCCAGCCCCGTCAGTTCTAGTATCTCTACCGGCTGTTCCTCCGCCCGTGTCACCACGCTCCGTATCGCCTCCCGCAGCCGGCCCGCCTCTTCCGGCGAGAGCGTCTGGGTGAGCCACGCCTGGGCCACCGGGTTGGCGTGGGCGATACTCCCCTCCTCGTTGGTGACGACGATGCCGTCAGTGGTACTGCCCAGGATGGTGTCCAGCCAGGCGTACTGGGCCTCGAGTTCAGCGGTGCGCTCCTGCACCCGCTGTTCCAATTGCCCGGCGTGCTCTCGCAACTCTTGATGCAACTGGGCGTTTTCGATAGCGGTGGCGGCGTGGCTGGCAAACGCCTCCAGCCGCCGGGCGTCGGTGGGGCCAAACTGGCCCGGCCGGGTGCCGTCCACGTTCAAAAAACCCACCGTCTGGCCTGCCACCTGGATGGGTGCGGCGACGTAGGAGCGCCGCCACTCCTGGCCTTTCAGCATCACCCAATCGGGATAGGTGGCCGTGTCCAGGACGACGACCGTCTCCCCCGTCTGCGCCATTTTCGCCAGGCTGGGATACTCGGCAACGGGAACGGTAAAATTGACGATTTGTTCTTCTATGCCCAGGGGTTCATATCCCCGCCAGCGGACCGCCTGGGCGACGCCGTCCTCGATCAGCATGATATTGAAAACGTCTCCGGGAACGACGCGCTCTACCTGCTCCAGGATGCGGTCTAGCACATCGTCGAGGTCCAAGGTGCCGCTGACGGCGGCGACGGCTTTCTCCAGCGCCTCGGCCAGTTCCCGCTGCTCGCGTTCAGCAGCCAGCAAGAGTTCCCGCTCAGCCTCCGCTCGCTTGCGCCCGGCGATCTCTGCTTGCAAGTCGGCGTTCAGGCGGCGCAGTTCCATCGAGTCGTTAAAACGCGCCCGGGTGATGGCGATGGCCCGGTCCAGGTCATTGTTCCTGCTCGGTTTGACCAGGTAGGCGCCCACGCCGGCATCGCTGGCTCGTTGGACCAGTTCTGGCGATTCGTAGGCCGTCAACAGGATCACCGGCGTGGGGCATTGTTCCTGAATCATCTGCACGGCTCGCAGGCCGGCCAGGCGATCATCCTGGCCGGTCTGGGGATCGGGCATTTGCAAGTCCATCAACACCACGTCGGGGCGCAATTGACAGGTCAATGCGACTGCTTCAGGCCCGTCGAAGGCCGCCCCTGCGACGGTGTGCCCCAGGTTGGTCAACTGGCTCTGGATGAGTTGGTTGACCAGCGGTTCGTCGTCCACTACCAGTACGCGGATAGGTTCATCAGTCATCATTGTGCTATTCTCCTGGCGATCACAGGTCGGTTTGGGCGAGTCTGAATGTGATAGTCGCTACCGCGCCACCATCGTTACTCAAGGCTAATTGGCCGCGCAAGGGGCTGCGCACGGTCATTCGTATAATGTTCAGCCCGACGTCTTCGCGCGTGCCTCGTAACACGTCGTCAGGCCAGCCGGGGCCATCGTCGTGGAATCGTAATGTAACGTCTCTGTCATCCTGGCCCGTCGTGATCTGTACGTCAATGTGCCCCTGGTTGCGGCCCGAGAAGGCGTGCTTGATGCTGTTGGTCGTCAGTTCGTTGACCACGAGCGCCAGGCCGGTGGCCTGATAGGGCATGATCGAGAGCGGTTCTGCCGCTGGTCTTACACTCACCTCGATCTTGTGACAGACGGGCGAATTATTCAACGCTGCCTGGATCACTCCTGTGACCAGCCTAGCCAGGGGCAAGGGCGACCATTGAGCGGCAGAGAGCAAGTCGTGGACGGTGGCCAGTCCTCGTATCCGGTCTTGCAAGTCTCGCAAGATCGTCGGCAGATCGGCGACCTCCCGGTGGGGGCGCTGCATCTCTAGCGCGAGCATTCCCATGACGGCGGTCAGATTGTTCTTGACGCGATGGTTGACCTCGCGCAGTAGCATGGCTTTCGTTTCGGCGTCCCGCTGCGCCTGTTCGTAGAGCCGCGCATTCTCGATGGCGGCTGCCGCGGACATGACCAGCGGCTCGAGCAACGTCACGTCTGCCGGGCTAAAGCGTCCGATTTCTGTATCCACCACCTGGACCACACCGATCACATCCTGTTTGATCTGCAGTGGGAGGCTGAGGATAGAGCGCAGGGCCAGCCCGGTTTGCTGATCAAGGGCTCTCAAGTGGCGCTCGTCGGCCCGCACATCCGGCACGATCAGACTTTCGCCGCTCGAGGCCACCCATCCGGCCAGCCCTTCCCCTGGCGCCAGACGCCAGCCGCGCACGATCTCGCTTTGAGGGCCAATCACTTGCCGGCAGACCAGGTCACCCTGGGCATCCTTCAGCCAGACCGAGCAGGCGACCACGTCCAGCAAGCAGCGCACCTCCTCCAGGACGGTGACGAGTATCTGGTCCAGGTCGAGGGTGGAGACCAGCGCCCGGCCCACCCGGTTGAGCATCGTCAGTTCCCGGTTGCGCTGCCGCAGCGCCTTCTCCGCCCGTTTGCGCTCGGTGATGTCGCGCATGACGGTGACGACCTGGATGACCCTCTCTTTCTCAAAGACAGGTATCTTGCGTGTTTCGGTGATAAATTCCCTGCCTCCGAACATCGTGCTTTCCTCGGTAACAAGTGTTTCGCCAGTACGGAATACCTGGCGATATTCATCGTCAAGTCTCTTACGGACCACGTCCGACGGGGGGGGAAAAACCTCAAATATGGTCTGACCGATATAGTCCGGCGTACCTGAGCCGAGTTCCTTGGCCCATTGTTGGTGGGCTGGGTTGGCCAGCGTAAATCGCAGGTCAGGACCAACGAGGTGTATCGCGTCGCCCATCGAATCAAGCGTTGTGCGATAGCGTAGCTCCGATTCCCGCAGCGCCTCCTCTGCCCGCTTGAGCTCGGTGATGTCGGTGTAGACGGCGACTGCCCCGATCAACTCATCCCCCACCAGGATTGGGGAGCCGGCCCCTATGACGTCCACGGGAGAACCATCCTTGCGGTAACGGACGATCTCTACGGGAGGCAGGTCCTTTCCACTCGTGACGATCTGCGTAAGACTAACCGCCTCCGCAAAAGTGTCGGGATTGGTGATCAGGTGGTCAATATTTTGGCCCACCACCTCCTGTTGTGAATATCCGAACAGTCTCTCTGCACCCGGGTTCCATTCCACGATGCGATGGTGGGCGTCTAGGGTGACGATGGCGTCGGGGACGGCTCCCAGTACCGCTTCGAGATACATCCGGCGTTCCTCGATTTCGCGCTCTGCCTGCCTGCGCTCGGTTTCTGCTGCTTCCAATTCGGCGATCCGTTGGCGCATTTGTGCCAATTCGGCGACGAGTTGCTCTTTGGTCTTGGATTTATCTTTCATCTCGTGTGTCTCTTGAAGAGTACCGTTCGGCTGCGCTCACGGCGAAGCCTCGGATGAGGAAATTCACGATGAGGCTTTTATTATACTCTAATGGCTTGAGAGAAGCGAATCGTATCTGCTCAAAATGTAGAGGCAAGCCCGGCCCCTACCCCACAATATTGAGAAAATACAGCGAATCCATAGTGCGGTCTTGGCCGCAACCAAATCTTTGAGACACGGATGAACGCTGATTTTATCGGCGGACAGCCTGCGACAATCTGCGGGAATCTGCGTCCCAAAGGATTGTCAGTCAATCAGGTCGCGGGCAGTCAGCAGAAAAGCGCACTCATCTCGGAGGATGCAGCGACCACATGCGGGGTTGCGGGCGTGGCAGACGGCGCGGCCGTGAGCGATCAGGTTGAGGTGGAAGGAATAGTAGATTTCGGGCGGGACGAGTTGTTCCAGCAACTTGTGGGCCTTTTCGCGTGATGTCCGGTCCGGGATGAGACCCAGCCGCCGGGTTACGCGATGGATGTGGGTATCCACCGGAAAGGCCGGCCGCCCCAGCGCAAAGAGGAGCACGATGGCAGCGG
>CAYQTW010000225.1:0-5964 GCA_964420485.1 uncultured Anaerolineales bacterium | reverse complement strand
ATGAATTCGCGGCAACATCTGCCAAGTCGCCCTGCGGCGACTGGGATAATCGGCGGTGGAAAAACGCGAGTTGAAGAAACTCGAAGGTGGTACTATAATACAGATCGTAGCCTGTCATTCTAAACCGGAGCGCAGCGGAGGTGAAGAATCTCAACTTGGACAGGCAGGTCTGGGCACTGTAACGTGAGATTCTTCGCTTCACTGCGTTCCCCTTCGGCTACGCTCAGGGCAGGCTGCTCAGAATGACACTGGGATGATTGTTTTTCTGGAACAGCCTAAACCCGTCAGGAGCGTTATCCCAAGTTTATCCCAAGTCAAATTTGGGATATTCCACCACTGACTTTTTGAATACAACCAGAACTTGGCAAAACTCTGAATTCGGAGTCTCTTGGGAGTATGTCACGTTTATCCCAAGTTTATCCCAAGTCAAAATTTGGGATATTTTGTCCAAACCTATCACATCCAGGAGGAAACATAAATGGACCTGCAACTCAGCGACGAACACCGCATGATCCGTGACATGGCACGGGACTTTGCCCAGAAAGAGATCGCGCCCATCGCGGCAGAACACGACGAGACGGGCGAATTCCCCTACGAGACGATTAGAAAGATGGGCGCCCAGGGCTTTATGGGCATCGCAGTGCCGGAGGAGTATGGCGGTGCGGGGATGGACACGCTGGCCTACGTCTTGGCGCTGGAGGAAATCGCCAAAGCGGACGCTGCCCACGCTGTCGTCATGTCCGTCTGCAACTCGCTCTACTGCTACGGCTTTCTGCGCTACGGCACCGAGGAGCAAAAGCAAAAATATCTGCGACCGGTCGCCAGCGGGAAGGCTATCGGGGCCTACGCTCTCACCGAGCCACAGTCCGGCTCTGACGCCGGCAACATGCGCGTGACGGCCATCCTCTCCCCCGACGGCTCTCACTACGTCATCAACGGCACCAAATCGTGGATCAGCAGCGGGCCGGCGGCCAGGTACATCGTCCTCTTTGCCCAGTCCAACCCCGACGCCAAGCCTCGCCACCGGGGCGTCAGCGCTCTCATCATTGACACCGATGAGCCAGGCTTTGAGCGGGGCAAGACCGAACCCAAACTGGGCATCCGCGCCTCTGCCACCTGCGAGATCCACTTTGAGGATTACAAGTGCCCCGTGGAAGCCCGGTTGGGAAAAGAAGGAGAGGGTTTCAAGATTTCGATGGCCGTGCTGGACGCGGGCCGCATCGGCATCGCCTCCCAGGCGTTGGGCATCGCCGAGGCTGCTTACGAGGCATCGGTGGAGTATGCCCGCGAGCGGGAGGCATTTGGCCAAAAGATCGGCCAGTTCCAAATGATCCAGCAAAAAATCGCCGATATGAAAATGCGCATCGAGGCCAGCCGGCTGCTCATCTACCAGGCGGCGCTGGCGAAAGAGGCATCCAAAGAGACGCACAAACGGTACACCCTGCAATCCTGCATGGCCAAGACGTTCGCTTCCGAGACGGCGATGTGGGTGACGACGCAGGCGATCCAGATCCACGGCGGGATGGGCTACTCCAAGGAACTGCCCATTGAGCGCTACTTCCGCGATGCCAAAGTGACCGAGATCTACGAGGGCACCAGCGAGATCCAGCGCATGGTGATCGCGCGGTTGGAGACAGGGTTGCGGTAGTATCTGTGGCCCAAAGGAGCAGACGATGGAAACAGGAGATGTGCTCTCTCTGTATCTGACCCTCTTCGCCCTGGCGGTGCTGCTGGACGCGGGGCTGATTTTGGCGTGGCGACATCTGCGGCGACGCAAGCAAGGACAAGCAGAACAGGCTCCTGAGGACCCCACCCCTGTGGCCGATGAGAACTCGGCAGAAGAAAACACGGCTCCGCCACAATCTGCTGCCAGCGAAATGTCGGCGCGTGGACACGAAACGCAGCGAGGGCTGCGAGTGCTAGTTCAGCGCGGCGCTCAATACCGGTGGATTGTCGCGGAACTGGTGATCCTGGCGCTTTGGGCCTTGTGGGTGGGGCGGGCCTATCTGGATTTCAATCCCGACGTCATCCCTGGTGGGCGGGAGTATGGTTCGGCCATCCAGGCCCATCATCTCTGGACACGGGCACAGCAATGCGGCCTGTGCGCCCTATGGGATGGCTCCGAGCGCGGAGGGTTTCCGGCCTTGGTGGATACACTCGGCAGCGCGTTGCATCCCCTGGTCATTGCTACAACGTCGGCCTGGGGAGTGGTCAACGGCTCCAAGGTCGCTCTGATCGTCGCTCTGTGGTTGGGTGGTCTGGCTCAGTGGTGGCTGGCGCGAGAGATGAAACTGGGCTGGCCGGCCCGGGTGTGGAGCGGGATGCTCGGCACAAGTGCCGGACATCTGGCCGGTCGTATGGAGTTGGGCATCTTTAGCGTCGTTCTCTCCACTGCCATGGCTGCTCTCATCTTCCCGGCCGCGCTGGCCGTGGCCCGATCTGGCAAGCGGCGCGCCACTGTCCTGCTGGCCGTCATCCTGGCTCTGACAATCGTCGCCGGGCAAGGGTATATCCAGGCCGGGCTGTTGTTCCTGTCACCGGCGTTCCTGATCCTGGTGCTGGATAAGCGTCTGCGCCTTCGTCCGGTCTGGCGGGAGTATGCGATCGCTGTGGGGCTGGCGTTGCTTCTGGCCGCGCTGTTCCTGGTGCCGCTTCTTCACTTTTGGCCGTACTTTGTCAAAGACTCAGATCCCACTTGGGGGGCTATGCAGCCGCTCAAGTACTTTGTTTTGAACCTGGTCATTGGTGATTTCGAGTTCCTGATGAGCGACATGCTCCATAAACTACCCTATCCTCACCTCTACATCATGTATGTCGGCTGGGTGCCTGTCCTGCTCGCTGCTCTCTGTCTGAAATTCGGCCAACGCAAAGATCGCCGGACATTGCTATTCCTGGCCGCGAGCATTGCCCTGGCGCTGTTGACAGCCAGCGGTGTGATATTGCGTCTCCTTCAGCCAATAGCGCCCGCTGTGGCCGCACTGCGATATGCGCCAATGATCGGAGGCCTGGCCGTTCCGCCACTCCTGGGCCTGGCTGCTTATGGCCTGGATAAACTCCTCGCAGTCAACTGGCCGCTGTTGAGCCTGCACCTCCAGGACTCCCAGGAGCGGCGTGCGGTAACGATGAATCTGAAATGGCTGTTCGTCATCCCCCTGATCTGGAGTCTCCACGCCACTTGTGACTTTGCACAGAATTGGCTCTATGTAACAAATATTGATCCGGGCACCTACGACGTGTTGCAGGCCCTGCGCACGCCCAGCCTGCAATGGGTGGAGCCTCCCTCCGGTGAACACTGGTATATTGAGCCGGCCGTGCGAATGGGGCTCAAACTGAGTCCCGGCATCATGACTTGGCGATGGCGAGACCGGCCTTTTCCCGAACCCTACCTGGAAGCCAGTTACATTGAGCCTCCAGCGGATTCCACAGAGATAAAAGTGGTAAATGATTGGATCCCGATCTATGGCTTCAAAGACCGGGATTATGCCTTTGTGCAAACCGGCGATGAGATGATTCCGTGTCGGGCAACTGGGACGGGTGGCGATCTGCTCATAAAGTGCTCGACCCGCGAGGCCGGAACGTTGATCGTGCGGGAAAACAGTTGGACAGGCTGGTACGCCTGGCGGGATCAAGAACGGGCGCCGTTGCTCAACGACCGCTGGCTCAGCGTAAAGGCGCCAGCAGGTGAGCACTATTACCGCTTCCGCTACCTGCCCTGGGACGTCCTTGTAGGCATACTGCTGTGGGCGGTTGGGATTGCGTTATGCGTGTGGCAGTGGTTCAAACATTGCCCGTCGCAAGATATATCGGCAGTGGAGATCAAGTAAAAGCCCTTTTTTCTACGAACACGGCGAACTGGACGTCCTGCGCTACGATGATGTGCCTGACCCAAACACCAGGAGGTGAAAGATGACGAGAAAATTGGAGTCAAGAATGTACACCCTCGACGAAATTAGCGAGGAGGAATTCACGACGCTGCTGCTTGAGGACACGTGGCCCGAGTGGACACCGTCGGAGCAGTTCGCCCGAGATGAGGAGTGGATCGATGAGCACATGGCCGAGTTTGTCCAACGATATCCCGACCAGTGGTTGGCTGTTCACAATCAGAAAGTCGTAGCGGCCTCGCTGGATCTGGGAATGGTACAGCAAGCAGCCAGAGAGATTGAGGATCATCAAGTCCTCATCTTCTTTGTCGAGGGTCGCATCTATGTCTACTAGAATCCACCTGGCTATCTCGAGAAAGCCTGCTCGCGATGATCCATCCGTCATTGTTACCCGCCTGTTTACCTGGGTTTTGTTTCGCACCTTTGAGGGAATAGCCGAACCCTACCGGGCCATCGTGGACACCGGTGCACCAACCTCGTTGATCCCTTACAAGATTTGGCGACACTGTCCGGCGCTGACGTTGAAAGACACCGTCATCCAGGGAATTGCCGACCGCGAAGAGTGTGACCTGCCGGTCATTGAGGGTGTGATTAAATGCACATTGAGCGACGGATACACGATGCTGCCTGAACTGGGCATCTGCACTCATCTGGCATCGGAAGGAAGCGATGTCCCGTTGCTGCTTGGTTTCGACGCTATGCTGGAATGAATGTCGCTTTATTGCGCCGTTTGGGACAATGAGGCTTACCTTGAACTCCCTGGCAACACCAATAAATGATATGGAGTGATAAAATGAAAGCACTATGCTTCTACGAACATGGCGGGTTGGACATCCTACGCTACGATGACGTGCCCGACCCCAAGCCCGGCCCGGGCCAGGCACTTGTGCGCGTCCGCGCCTGCGCCCTCAACCACCTGGATGTCTGGATCCGGCGCGGCTGGCCGGGCCTGAAACTGGAGATGCCCCACTGGACCGGGGCGGACGTCGCTGGAGAGATCGCGGCCCTCGGCGAGGGCGTCACCGGCTGGGAGGTGGGCCAGCGGGTGGTGGTGGACCCCGGCATCAGCACGCGCGATGACGAGTTCACCCGCCGGGGGGAGCACTCTCTCAGCTCCGGCTACGTCATCCTGGGGGAGCAGATCCGGGGCGGGCAGGCAGAGTACGTGGTCGTGCCCGCCGCCAACCTGATGGCCATCCCCGAAGGCTGGGACTTGGCCCATGCTGCCGCGCCGCTCCTGGTGAGCCTCACTGCCTGGCGCATGCTCATTCACCGTGCCAGACTGCGGGCCGGCGAATCGGTGCTCATCGTCGGCGCCGGCGGCGGGGTCAACTCGATGGCTATCCAGATCGCCAAACTGGCCGGCGCCACCGTCTACGCCCTCACCAGCACCGAGGAAAAAATGGAGCAGGCCCGCGAACTGGGCGCCGACGTGGTACTCAACTACCGGGAGGACCCCAGGTGGAGCAAGACGCTCTACAAGATGACCGGCCGGCGCGGGGTGGACGTGGTGGTGGACAACGTCGGGCAGGCGACGCTGGCCCAGAGTATGCGGGCTGTGGCCCGAGGCGGGCGCATCGTCATCGTCGGTAACACCTCCGGCCCGCAAACCGAGATAGACATCCGCTTCATCTTTGGCAAGCAGATCAGCATCATCGGCTCCACGATGGGCACGCACCAGGATTTCCGCGACGTGATGAACCTGGTGTGGGCGGGCAAATTGAGGCCGGTGGTGGATCGGGTGATGCCCCTTTCCGAGGGACAGGCGGCCTTTGAGGCGCTGGAACGGGGGGAGCAGTTTGGCAAGATTGTGCTGATGCCGTGAGCGGGGAACGAAAAACCCCCTGGCTAGCCTGGGGCTTGCCCAGGCAGGCCGCCAACTCGGCGACTCTTCACCAGAGGGAAAACGGGCGCTGCCTGTTTGTTTTACATTCATTACCCGACACCGCTCACCCTCCCGCAGGTTAGGCAACGATTTTGGGGCGTTATATGCCTCGGCAAGGAGGTTTGATCCCGCAATTGAAACGATTTTCGAACCTGCGGGAGGGTCAATGCCCAAAATGTCGGGTAGTGAATGTTTTAC
>CAYQTW010000224.1:4627-5968 GCA_964420485.1 uncultured Anaerolineales bacterium | reverse complement strand
CCCCCTCACGACCAGCCCTTCGACTGAGCTCAGGACAAGCGGCAGGTAGATGCGATATTGCACCCCTGTGCCGATGGTGATGGTGCGAGTCGCCACATCGCTGCCGCCACAGTTCTCCGCCGTCAGCGTGATGGTGTGGACACCGGGCGCGGCCCACCGGTACCCGGCGCTGGCCGTCCCCTGCCCGCTCTCCGGCCCTGGCGACCAGGTGTAGGTGATGGGCGTCGTGGCATCGGCGGGGGTGATGACAGACGTGAAGGCGTAGAGCGTGTCGGTGTAGCCGCTGGTCGGCCCGCCGATGGACACCTCGTCCAGCGCGATGCACCCCACCACGACACGCCGCGACAACAGATTGCCGTTGGCGTCGTAGGTGCGGCTCTCCCCGTCCACGCTCTCGTATTCGTGCATTTCGTTGGTCGTGTAGGACGTGGCCTGGCCGCCCCGCGTCACCTGCACCCGGTTGCCGGCCGCGTCGTAAGTGTACTGGACGCTAGAGTCCGGCCCCTGGGCGCCGGTCAGGCGGTACAGGCTGTCGTAGGTGTAGGTGGTCGTATCGTCGCCTGGCTGGGCGATCTCTGTGAGACGGTTGCCAACCCGGTCGTAGGTGTAGCCGAAACCGGTCAGCAACGAATCGTCGCTGCTCAACCGGTGCGCGATCTCTGTCACCCGCCGCACGCCGTCGTAGGCGTATGTTGCATACGTGCCATTGCCGTTCGTGCGGCGGAACAGGCGCGACGGGCCGATATAGTCGTAGGCGGCCACTTCTCCACTGCCATCGGCGATGGTCTTGACCCGATTCAGCGCGTCGTAGGTGTAAGTCAGGACGGTTCCGCCAGGGCTTGCCCTGAGCACCGTCGAAGGGTAGGCCAGGCTGAGCCGGTTGCCCGCGCCATCGTATGTGCTGCTGACGGTGTGGCTGCCCTGTACCTCGCTGCGCCGGTTGGAGAGGCTGTCGTAGGTGAACTCGAGGGCGCTGTCGTCAGCCGGGGTTGTGGGATCGTTGTCGTCAGTGGCGGCTATGCGCCGAGAGAGACCGTCCCAGACCCAGGTCTGAACCGTCGTGCCCCCCACCCCAGCAGCGCGGGTGACATCGCTGCGTATCCGCCGGTTGAGCGCGTCATAAGTGTAGACGACAACGTTGCCGTTGGCATCGGTCCGTTGCGCCAGATTGTTCGCCCGGTCGTAAACCAGCGCGTCTGTCGTCCCGTCGGCGTAGGCGACGCCGGTCAGCCGGTCGAGCGCGTCGTAACCGTAGGTGGTCTCGTTGCCGTTGGGATCGCTGCGGCGCACCAGGTTGCCGTTGTCGTCGTAGACGTAGGCCAGCGTCACCTGGCCGGTGAC
>CAYQTW010000224.1:1672-4527 GCA_964420485.1 uncultured Anaerolineales bacterium | reverse complement strand
TGGTCTGACCCAAGTTGTCGGTGGCCTGCACCAGGCGATTGACGCTGTCAAAGGCGCTGGTCGTGGTAAAGGTCTCGTCAGGGGCCAGGCCGTCGGGCTGGCGCTCGGTGGCGACAGTCTGCACCAGGTTGCCGTTGCCGTCGTAGCCGTAGGCCACGGTGTTGCTGAGCGCGTCGGTGCTGAGGATACGCCGGTCGAGGCCATCGTAGGTGTAGCGGGTGATGTTCCCGTCGTCGCCGGTGACGGCGGTGAGGTTGCCGTTGCGGTCGTAGGTGTAGGCCGTCTCCACCCAGCCGTCGCCGTTCCCGTCGGTCGTCAGGGGCGTGATCGCGCCGGTGTCGACGTCGGCGGTGAAGAACGCCCGCTCCTGCTGGTAGCGCCGGCCGCGTTCGTCAAAGTGGCTCAGTGCGTGGGTGAGTGTGACCGGAGCAGTGGCGGTGAAAACGCGGCCCGGGTTGCGGCCGTCCTGCCCATCGCGCAGCAGCGTGGCCACGACGTTGCCATTGGCGTCGTATTCCCAGGTGCGCACGTTGCCCAGCCCGTCCACGCGCCCCACGCGCCGGTCAAAGCCATCGTAGACGTAATCGGTGCGGTGCCCCTCGCCGTCGGCGGTCTGCACCAGGTTGCCGTTGCCGTCGTACTCGTAGGTGGTCGTGATGGCCTCCGCGGCGCCGGCCCCCCACGTGGTCTGGCGCAGCAAACTGCGCTCGTCGTAGGCGTACTCGAGACGATTTCCCTCTGGATCGGTGGTCGAGACCAGGTTTTCCAACGGGTCGTAGCGGTACCCGGTCGTGGCCTGGGCCGTTGCGGAAATCTCCACCGTCTGGGTCACGACATTGTCCAGCAGGTCGTAGGTGTAGGCCGTGGTGAACCAGGGATTGGCCGCGTCGCGGCTGTGCGCGCCCGTGGGATGAAAATCGGTGTCCAGGTCGGGCACGACGTTCTCCACGTCTCTCTGTATCAGGTTGTCGTTACCATCGTACCAGTAGAGCGTTTCATAGTCCAGCGCGGTCCCCGCCGCCCGCGTCTTTTTGACCACCTGGTCGAGGGCGTTGAACACGTATTCGGTGCGGACGCCGAGGCTGTCGGTGATGGCGGTGACGTGGCCCACGCTGTCGTACTCGTACTCGGCGCTCAGGTCCAGCCCACCGCAGTCGCGGGTGACGCGCTGCCGGTAGCCGGTTGTGTTGTACTCGTAGCAGGTGACGTTACCCTCCGGGTCGGTAAAGGTCAGCAGTTGACCGTGCGTATTGTAAGTCCAGTTCGCTGTCGCCGCCTGGGGCGCAGCGAGGCCAACCGTGACTGTGGGGAACGTGACCTGGATGAGGTTGCCCTGGCCGTCGTAAGCGTTGGTGGAGGTGTAGCCCCGGGGGTCGGTGACGGTGTGGAGCAGTTGGAAATTGGGTTCGTAGGTATAGGCAGTGACCAGATCGGCGCAAGGTGCGCCGCCCAGGCCATCGCAACCGCGAGCGGCGTCGGCCACGAACCGCGCTTCCAGCAGGTTGCCCTGCGCCCGCCTGTCCGTTGCGCCATCGTCGTAGACATACTCGGCGCGGTTGCCCGCCGGATAGGTCACACTCGTCACCTGGCCGTCGGCGTCGTAAGTGTATTCCGTCACCAGTGATTGGCCGCCGACGGTCTGGCGGTCGCGCAGGCGGTGGCCGGCGCCGTCGTGCCACATCTCGATCACGTTGCCGCCGCGGTCGGTGACGACGACTTTGCTCGCCGCGCCGGGCGGGTCGGTGACGGTGATGGCCGTGGTATAGACCAGCGTGACCTCTCCACCGGCGGGGACGGTGCTCGCGTTCGCCCGCCCGCCGCCCCACGACTGGGCCACGACGCGGTCAAAGGCAAACCCGTCGCTGCCGTAGGTGTTGACCGTGCGCGGCGTGAGGGAGCCGTCGGCCACCTCGTTGGGGGCAATGATCGTCGTCAGGTTGTGGTTCAGGCGCTCGTCGTCGAACCCGGAGGTGTAGGAAAAGACGGTGGTCTTGCCGTCGGGAAAGTCGTTGCCGTTGGGCGTGCCGGTGACGACGGGAGTGGTGATGCTGACCAAATCGCCGTTGCCGTCGTAAGCCAGCGTGACGGTCCGCCCGCTATAGTCACTGACGGTGGTGAGGCGGTCGTTCCCGTCGTAAGCGTAGGTGATGGCCCGCCCCAGCGTGTCGGTGACGGTCTGCAAGCGGCCGCTCCCATCGTAGGCGAACTGGAGGGTGTTCCCGTTGCGGTCGGCGATGGCGCGCAGTTGGCCGGGGGCAGCGGCGTCGCTCAGGGGGTAGTAGACCTCGACGCGCCCGTTGCGGTCGGTGAGCGTGATGCCGGCGGTTTCGCTGACGAGGGTGGTGTAACGGCCGGCGGGCGGGGTAAAGTTCGTTCCGTCGAAAGAGTAAACGTCAAAGCGCCCGGCGCCTTCTTGCCGGCCCAGGGAGCCGCCGTCCGCGGAGACGAAACGGCGGTCATAGTCGTGCTCCCAGCCCCAGCCCAGGGGGCCGTCGTAGATTAGTTGGGAGTGATAGTTGAGGCTAAAGGCATAATCCAGCCCGCGGCCGGGGATGCGCAGGAATGTCTGCTCGTAGACGAACTCGCCGGAGTGGGGAAGCACGGGATCGGCGACCAAGTTTCCAGAGTGTGTGGACAACATCTGCCCTATTTCGGCCAGTTGTTCAGGTGTCGCTGTTTCCAACATCTCGCGGGTGATGGTTAACCCAAAAATGGGATCAGGCTCAGTCATCCCTAGCCGCTCCATTCGCTCGAACAGGGCCGCCGCTTGGTCCCTCTGGTTCAGGAACTGCTCCAGGTTGGCCAGTTGTTCAGGTGTCGCTGTTTCCAACATCTCGCGGGTGATGGTTAACCCA
>CAYQTW010000224.1:0-1572 GCA_964420485.1 uncultured Anaerolineales bacterium | reverse complement strand
ATCAGGCTCAGTCATCCCTAGCCGCTCCATTCGCTCGAACAGGGCCGCCGCTTGGGGTCCCAAGTCTCCTTGTTGTCCACCGCCATCTGGTGGGAACAGGTCATCGAAATTCATATCATCCAACGAAAAATCAGATGACGGAACATAGACATAGCTCGACGCAAAGTTTACAGCATCACCTAGACTGGTGTAGACGCCGTCAGTTCCCGGCGTATCTACCACATAGACCTCCTGACCGTCTACCAGGCGCGTTTCGACGTGCCATCCTCCCGCCTGGTATCCTTCCGGCGGCCCTGGCGGCCCGATAAAGCCGTCGTCCCCGTTGAGCGCCGCTTCCTCGCCGCCGTTGCCGCCGCGGCAGGCGTCAGGCCGCCCGGAAAAGGCCGGCCTCGCCGGTGTGTAGGCAGCCTCACGCGCAGTAACGTGCGTGGCCGCCATACCCCCACAGCCGTCGTGTCCTGGAGCATTCTGACTCTGCGCAAAGATGTTTGGGTATCCACCCACTGAAGCACCGACCGTCAGGAGGGTCCAACCTACACCCGCAGCGATCCCCATTCCGGGATTCCAGGATTGGACTGCCTGGGGTCCCAGGGGCGATGTCCTGTGACCGTAAGGAGTGTCGAAGGGCGACCTGCTGGACAAAGTCGGCGCCGTTACGAGCAGTTCGCTCGGCCCCCAACCGCTGCCCAGGTAGCGGACAGCGCCATAAACATCTCTGTTCATTTCGCTCCAGGCGGCGATGGCGTTGCCGGCGCCGTCTATTCCCAGGCCGGGGGACCACATATTTCCGCTTCCCTCATCAATGCGCACGTTCACAGACCAGGGGCCGCCGGCCGGCCGGTAGGCGGCATATATCTCTGACACACCGCTGCGCGTGTCCTCCCACACGGCGTGGACGTTGCCGGCGCCGTCCACCGCGATCTGGATGCCCCACGTGAAATAGGTCGAACTGTCGCGGATTGGCTCATCAGCGCTCCAGGAGCCATCCGGCGACCGTTCGGCGAAGAAGATTTGATCCTCATCCCAGTCTTCCCAGGCGACATAGGCCCGGCCCCAATCGTCGAGGGCTATGCTGGTGTTGATAATGGAATCGCCGGTCAGTGTGTTTACCTGTTCGGCAGCGCCCCAGTCGCCGCTGGCAGAGCGCAGGGAGGTAAAGACGTTGTAGTTGGGCCACGTTGTTCCCTGCCTCCACGAGACTACCGCTTCTCCCCGGCGGTTGACGGCCAGGGAGATGCGTTCTTGCGCCTCTGTGGTAGGGCTGATGACTTCACTGGCGCCCCAGTCGCCCCCGGCGGGGCGGTAGGCAAAGTAAACCTGCCCCGTGCTGCCGCGATAATCTGTCCACACGGCGTAGAGATTGCCGCTCCCGTCCACGGCGATATGGGGGTCTACCTGGTCGCCGGCAGCGGTGGGATCGAGTTTGAGGCTGGGTCGCCAATCGCCGCTGGCGGGCCGTTCGGCAAAACGAATGCGAGGAGCGCCCTCCCGGGTATCCTGCCACACGGCAAAGGTGTTGCCGGCGACGTCGCCGGCAGCATTGGGGGAGAACTGATCCCAGTCACCGGGGTC
>CAYQTW010000223.1:0-6011 GCA_964420485.1 uncultured Anaerolineales bacterium | reverse complement strand
CCGCTATGCGCAGCGAGGTGCGCACTGCCGAGGCCAGCAACTCGGCCGAGCGCGGCGTGCCGTCGTAGACCGGGCCGACGGCGTGGATGACGTAGCGGGCCTTGAGGTTCCCGCCAGAGGTGATGGCCGCCGAGCCGGTCGGTACCCGGCCGTGTTGGCGCACCCAGGCGTCGCTCTCCCACTGGATGGCCGGGCCACCCTTGCGGGAGATGACCCCGGCCACGCCGCCGCCGTGGGCCAAGCGCTCGTTGGCGGCGTTGACGATACTGTCGCTGTTCATCTCGGTGATGTCGCCTTTGATCAGTTCGAGGGTGGTGTGGTTGATTTGGACTTTCATTGTTGTGTTCTCCACTTGGTTTCAAATTGCTCTTGCGTGAGACGGTGATCGTTGGTATGATAAGCGTGTTTTAGGAGGCCACTTATGGACAAGGGCGCGACAGAACGGTATCCGGTCAGGACAGCGTATCGCCTGATCGTTACCGCCGAACTCGCTCCCGACGAGGAGGAGGGCGGCTACTCGGTGTACTGCCCTATCGTGTACTGCTAGTCGGGGGTCGGGGTCGCTGTGGCAAAGATGACCTCGCGGAAGCCTAGCGTCAGGATAAGATGCCGCACGTAGGTCTCGGCGCTCCGCTGGGCCATTTCCAAGATACCGTCTTCCAACGCCGCGTTCAGGATTTCCTCCTCGGCCGCCTGCCGTGCATCTGTCTCCAGCGCGGGGTTCACTCCAATCAGGCCTGTGTCCCGGTCAAAGACGTAGGTCTTTTGGTTGTCCAATGCGACGACAAACATCTCAGCCGGTGGCAGTGTTACGATCACCGTGTCCGCGTCGGCGACGATGATGTCCTCCTCCCCCATCTGGCCCAGGTCCACGCCGGCGATGACCTGACCGTGGGCGACCAGGATCAGCCGGTCGCCAAAGAGAAAGGCAAAGGGTCCCTGACTCGATTCGGCGGTAATGATCTTTTCGATGGTGTAGGAGGCCGTCTCCAACCGGCTGAGGCTGCGCACTGCGTGGATGATCGTCATCGGGTCAGGGATGATGGTGGGCGTGGGGTTGGTGATCTCTTGCCATTGCTCCTCCAATGCTCGCTCGGCCTCCTCCAGCGGTTGCGTCAGGCGCTGGAGCGAGCGGATCAGTGCCAAGCCGCCAGCGACGAGGGTGATCAGGATCAGCACCAGGATTACGGTGTTGAGGTTAAGGTTGCGGTCAGGTTTCGAGTTCATCGCTTTTACTCCTTGCCAGGTGTTGCATCAGGGCCAGCGTCAGAAAAAAGATAAAGGCCAAATCAATGAGAAAGTAGGAGGCGTCTACCAGGCCGTGGGCCAGAAAGTTGACCATCGAGGCCATCAGGCCCAGGGCCAGGGCGCGACGGTCGAGGTCGGTCAGGCGGCGCAGCGGCAGAGCCAGTCGCCAGAAAGCAACTTGCAGCCAGACCCCCGCTGCCAGCCCCGCGATTCCCATCCGTGTCGCATAGTCGAGCAAGATGTTGTGCGGGTGAGAGAGGTTGGGCTCCTCCCAGGCGGTGGGCAGGACGTAGCGACTGCGGTAGTGATACAAAAAGTTATCCGGCCCGACGCCGAGCCAGGGGTGTTCACGGAACATTGTCCAGGACGAATGCCAGAGTTGGCGGCGCAGGAAGGTGGTGCCGCCGCTGGTGTCAAAGAGGGAGGCAAAGCGCGGGGTGCGCAGGAGCGGGATGGCGGCCACGGCAGCCACGGCCACCGCTCCCAGCGCGGCCCGCAACCACGCTCCCCCCGCCAGCAGGCCCAGCGCCAGCAGCGAGAGGGGGATGCCCAGGAAAAGTGCGCCTTTGGAGAAACTGAACAGCATGGCCAGTCCCAGCGGGACGGCAGCCAGGCCGTAGGCAAGACGGCGGCCGCGGGAAGCGCCGAACAGGGTGACGGCCACCAGCACCGGCAGTATGCGTCCCAGGTAGAGGCCGGCATTGTTGGGCGAGCCGTAGACTGAGCGCAAGCGACGGAAACCTTCTTCAGCGGTGATGACGTTGATGCCAGAGCCGTACTGCACCAGGCCGATGAGCGCGACCGCGACGGCTCCCAGCACGAGAGCGTCTACTATGCGCCACAGCGCCTGGCCGTCGAGCCGGCTCGTGCGCAACATCAGGTAGAACAGCGCCGGCTCCAGGATGACGACGCGCAGTTCGCGTAGCGCGACGTGGCGGTGGTCGGCGACAAAGAGAGAGGCGGTGGCGACGATGACGAAAAAGATGACTGCGCGGTCGAGAGAGGATGGAGGATGGAGGATGGAGGATGGAGGATGGAATTGACTGATTTGCCTGATGCCCCACGAGAGAGCGCAGAGGAGGACGAGAATTTCCGCTATTGAGAAGGCTTTGCCAAGGAGGGGGCGGGGGTAGAGGTAGAAGGGGGCCGTCGCTGCGACGAGCGCCAGGCCCAGGTCGAGCCGCAGGAGGATGAGCGCGGTCAGCGCCAGACCACTGACCAGTGTGAGTGGGAACCAGGGAGAAAAGTAAAATATGGTCGCGGCGACCAGCGTGGCGGTGATGGCGATGGTGTCGCCGAGGCTCGGTAGATCCAAAATTGCTCTGAGGGGATTGCCAAATCCCCGCTCTTGGCCTGGATCTGGCGATCCAGGCCGAGCAGAATTGGCTCTACTCCAGGCCCGCCGGGCAAACAGGAATGTGCTCACGCCAAAGATCAGCGCCAGTGTCCCTAACCCTGTCAGCGTCCCGTGGTAGATGGTGTCATCTTGCTCCCTGGTTACCCGCCAGTCGGCCAGCCACCAGCCGCCGCCGCACACTTGAGCGGTCACTGTGACGGTGTGCCGGCCCTCGGGCAGGCCGGTGGCCAGGGGGATCGTCGTGATCTCATCCAACGTGCCGTACAGGGGCACAAAAGCCCGCCCCTGGGGGTCTCTGGGCAGAGCGTTGGCCGGCCGGCCGTCCAGGGTGACGTACAGGTAGCCCATGTAGGGACTGCGGGCAACGGTGAGCGCCACGCCGGTGCCCTCAAAGGGCAAGGACACTGTGTCGCCGTCGGCCATCGCGCTGGCTCCCGGTGGGTTCAGTTCCCAGTGTCCCTCGAAGGTCGCCAGTGCCGTGGACGCGGGATAGAGGCCGGGTGTGGCAACGCCAGCCTCGGCGATGGGTGCGGGGAGGCCGGTCACTGCGCTCCGGGCGAGGTAGTGGTGATGGGCCACGACGGCCCCGGCCAGGAGCAGGCTAACCAGAAGGCCGGTCAGACAAAAGAGTGCGCGGGTTCGTGATCGTTGGTTCATGGAAGGAGCAAGCGGTCAGAGAAGATGGTGGTGGATCAGGGGGAGCACGTCGGCTAGCGTGATTGGCGGGCTGGGAAAGTGGATTTTGTGGGCGTTGGGATGGGTACCGGCGACGTGGAGATGGGGCTGTGGTTTCTGGGGTGTCGGCGGCACGTTTTCCCGATCCAACGTCGGCTCTGTTCTACCGCAGCCTCCACATCCACCGGACGGCCCAGACCGTCGTAGACCGTGTCCGTGGTTTCGTCGTGGTAGGGGCCAAAGTAGCGCCTGTCCTCGGCTATGATGCCCACCAGGGGGTCGGACTCGATTTCGGCGCGAACCTCGGCAGGAATATCGCGGGGCGTTGTCTCATTCATTCTCTTCTCCTCTTCCAGTATGATAAAGCGGCCGGGTTGATTTGTCAAGCCAACTACCATCGCCACCGAACCGTCGTCACGCTGCCCTCGTCGGTCAATTGGCGCACCTGGCCGTCTGTGATATAGATCAGATACAGGTTGCCCTGGTAGACGACGATCAGCCGGTCGCCCCTCGGCCCCCAGGCCACCTCCGGGTACTTGAAGCCGATTTCATCTGCAGATGGGAAAAGCGCTCTCCGGTCAGAGCCGTCACGGTCCATCAGATAGAGATCGTAGCCGCTGGTTTGGCTGGCGTAGGGGCTGCGGGCGTGACCAAAGACGATGGCGTCTCCCTCGGGCGCATAGACCGGCGCCGCCCACATACCGGCCTCGCTGGACAGCCTCGCCGTGAGCGTGCCGTTGGCGGCGAGGGCCCAGACGTCAAAGACGGGGCTGTCCTCCGGCGCTTCACCGGTCGGGGCGGGGCCGTGCAGTGTGGTGATGATGAACTCTCCCTCCGATGACCAACTGACGGTCGGCGTCCAGACCCAGGGGGCGTAGGTGCGGTACGGGGAAAAGTGAGCCAGTGGCGTCTGCGCGCCGTCGTAGGCGCGGACGATACCGACCTCGTCGGCGTGAGCGTAGGCCAGGCTTTGTCCGTCGGGAGACCAGGTGTAGGTGGAGCCCCACCAGCCGTAGGCGCCGCCAGCGCTGGGTTCCACGATGCGTCGCCGGCCCAGCAACCGGCCATCGCTGGCGCGTGGGCGGGCCACCCACAGGTCGTTTTCCGCTTTCCAACTGGGGTTTCCTTCGGCTGGCAAACCGGTGGCGTAGGCAATGCGGCAGCCGGTGCCGGCGGGGGTGATTTTACAATCGGGTTCCCATCCGGCCCACAGGATGTTTTTGGTGTCCAATTGTACCGGCTCGGCGTCGGTGGTGGCTGTCTCGATCATCCATAGAGTGTTGAGATACTCTTCCTCTGTCCCCTCTACGATGGGAGTGCTCTCTTCCGTCTCGCCGGCTGGGCCAACGCGGGTGAAAAGCAGGTAGGAACCGTCGGGCGAGAGGGCAAAGACACGGCTGTCTAGGTCGCCGGTGTGCGTCAGCCGCCGCTGGTTGGGGCTGGTGGTCTGCATCACCCAGGCGTTGTGGTTGGCGACGTAGGCCACGGTGCCGGTGATGGGCACGGGGCCGAGTTCTGCCTGCACGCCGATGAGGATCACTTCAGTTCGAGGTTCCTGGAGCGTGACTTGGCGCACGAGATGCCGCTCGACCTCGGTGCCGTCCTCAGCGGTGACGCGGTAGGTCAGTTCCTCGATGCCGGTGATACCGGGTTCTAGCAGGCGAGTCTCGCCGGCGGGGACGGAGGCATCGCGTACAGTGCGGCGCTCGAACGAGATCTCGCGCTGCTCGGTCTCAATATGCACCTCGACGCGGGTGACGCGGATAGTCATCCCGTCCTCGGTAAAGGCGGGCTCGACCGGCGACACCCTGTCGTCCTCGTCGAGCGTGACGCCGGCCTCGGCGAGGAGGTCGCGGACGGTGAGCGCCTCGGTGGTGAGCGTGCGCGTCTCGCCGTCGGCGATGAGTGTGACGGTGCGAGAGCCGTCAGGATCGGCCGGAACACACGCTGCCAGCGCGAGCAGGAGTAGTAGGAGGAAAACCCGTTTGTCCATTGCAGGACAGATTATACCACCGGAGGCGGGTTGGGACAACACGACTTTTGGGGAGCGTTGCGTCTATGGGACAAGCCCCCGCAGGGTTTCGGGCGGCCAGCCGAGCAGTTGTCCGCGCACGACTCGGGCAATGGACATGTGACTGATGTTGTAGCCAGCCAGATCCAGGGGACACTTGCCGCGAATGTCCAGTTTTCGTCCTTTCACCGGCCGGTTGTCTTTGGCAGAAGGAGTGAAGCGATAGGTCAGTTCAAACAGGTGCAGATACTTCCGCGCCGTCTCGATGCCATTGAAACCGCTTCAGGGTGAGTCTCGGCATAGTCGTTGCCGTAGACGTTCTTGACCAGTCGCTGTGCCAACGTCATACGAATAGAGAGTGCCCCTTAGTTTGGGGCACTCTCTCTGTCGGGGCGCCGGGATTTGAACCCGGGACCTCTACCACTCGGGAGATAATCCTATGAGCATACATTTTGTGCCGAGTCAACAGAAAGGGATTCACGATGTCTTTGCAAAATAATCCGCAGCGCCGGGAAAGTCCACTCAAACAATGTAACATCCAGTTACCGATAGATCTGGTGGATGAACTGAAAGTCGAAGCTCATCGCCTGACCGACCATCGGCGACGGGGTTTCTCAGATCTGTTGGCTATCTGTGCCCGCTACGGGTGGGAAGCCTATCAACGCGGTGAACTGGCCATTGATCGGCAGGCGATGAGCATCGCCTATCGCCTCATCAGGA
>CAYQTW010000222.1:0-6033 GCA_964420485.1 uncultured Anaerolineales bacterium | reverse complement strand
GAAATCCGTGTGTATCCGTGAGCAATGTTAAAAGTGTCAGTCAATCAGCCTGGCAGGTCTGGTTCTCATCTCTTGATGACGTTGGGCTATGACCTGGACTGGAATACTTTGAAATTCTGGAACGCCCTTGTACTAACGACAGGAGCATTTTGTTATGTGGCAAACCTACTACACCCCCACCTCCGTTGATCAAGTCCTGCGTCTCCTGGCCGAGCACGGCCCTGAGGCCCGCATCATCGCCGGCGGCACCGACCTGCTGGTTGAGTTGCGGCACGCCGTCCGCCAGCCCCATGTACTGATTGACGTCACCCGCATCGGCGGCCTGGACCGGGTGCGCCTGGACGACGATGGCCTGGTCCACGTCGGCCCGACGGTGACGCACAACCGGGCCGTGGCGTCAGAGTTACTGGTCGAGCGGGGCTTTCCGCTGGCGCTGGCCTGCTGGCGGGTCGGCACGCCCCAACTGCGCAACCGGGGCACGGTGGCCGGCAACCTCATCACCGCTTCCCCCGCCAACGACACCATCACTGCGTTGTGGGCGTTGGACGCCCGGCTGACGCTGCGCAGCGTGCGCGGCGAGCGCACGCTCCCCTTGGCCGACTTTTACCAGGGCGTGCGCCGGACCGCGCTGGCTCCAGACGAGATGGTGACCGACGTCGTCTTCCCGGCGCTGGGGCCCAACCAGCGCGGGGTCTTTGCCAAACTGGGCCTGCGGCGCACACACGCCATTGCCCTGGTCAACGCCGCCGTCGTGCTTACCTTTGATGAATCAGCGAGTCGGCGAGTCGGCGAAGCCACGGTCACGCTGGGCAGTGTGGCTCCCACTATTGTCCGTGTGCCGGAGGCAGAAAGGGCACTGGTGGGGGCGCCGTTGAGCGAGGAGCGCATCGCCGAGGCAGCCGACCTGGCCGCCCAGGCCGCCGCGCCGATTGATGACATCCGCGCCGGGGCCGGCTACCGGAGCGAGATGGTGCACGTTCTCGTGAGACGCGCTCTCATTGGACTGCATGATGGCACTGAGCGAGCCGATTTTCCCACCGCCCCGCCGATGCTGTGGGGCCGCACCGATGGCCGCGTCCCGCGACTGGCCGGCAAGACAGTGCGCCACCGTGACGAGGGTCTTGAGCCTATCGAGTGCACCGTCAACGGGGAGAACGTCGTCGTGCAGGGAGCCAACGGCAAAACGCTGCTCCAGATGCTGCGCGACGACCTGGGGCTGACCGGTGCCAAGGAGGGCTGCGGCGAGGGAGAATGCGGAGCATGCACGGTTTGGATGGACGGCATCGCAGTGCTGGCCTGCCTGGTTCCGGCCCCCCGCGCCCACGGCACGCACATCGTCACCGTAGAAGGGTTGGCGCGGGGCAGTAAGGGTGTCCCCGCGCCCCTACATCCGCTGCAACAAGCGTTTATTGACGAGGGGGCGGTACAGTGCGGCTACTGCACACCCGGCTTTATCATGGCCGGCGTCAGCCTGCTGGATGAAATCCCCCATCCCACCCGCGAGCAGATCATTGCCGGGTTGAGCGGTAATCTGTGTCGTTGCACGGGGTACTACAAGATTGTGCAGGCGGTTGAGCGGGCAGCGGGGGGGGAGTGATGGAACGCACAGTCCCCACCACCGGCAGCGAGGAAATCGCTCTCTACACGCGCACCTACTACTCGCTCCTACGCACCACCGACGAGGTGCAGATTCGCTCACTCATTGAGACGCACCTGGGGATGAACTCGTCGCTGCACGTTGCCGCCCGATCCGAGAAGCCTGACGCCTCCGCGCTCATCTACTGCTCGCTGCGCCTACCCCGCTGCATCCGCCAGACCCGCCTGGTCGTGATGGGCCAGTCGGAGCGGGTCTTTGCCCGGCGCGGATACTCCCACATCGAGCAGTGGCGGCCAGTCACAGCGCCCGGCCGCCGCCGCCGCACTTTTTTCGACGGCCACGAGACGCTGGCTGCCTTTATCGCCAGCGTCTCTGACATTGACGACCTCATACCAATGCTGACCGCCTTCCAAATCGAGTGGAACAAGATGCACCAGCGGCTGCACGCCGGCCTGCTGCTGGAGCGGTTGGTTTTGTGCGTCGAGCACGGTGAGCCGGATTGGGAAACGCTGCGCGACGAACTGTCCGCCACGTTGGCCCTTTCCTCCGACGACCTGGGCCGCTTGGAGGCTATCTGGGGCGCCGAGTTCCCCGCTTTCCTGCTCGACGTTGGTCGGGAGCGCAAACGGTTCGCCGTGCGCCTGCTGGCCGGATCACTGGTGGACTATCGCAAAGCAACACGGCGCTGGTGGGGCTTTATCACCGACGCCGCGCCGGTGAACTTGAGCGAGCGACCGGTCTATTTCATCTCCAGCAACGTGCATAGTGTGGTCAATGTGCTCTCCGGCTTTGGTCTGCGCCGCGAGGATGAACTGGTACGCTTCATCGAGGAGCGGGGTGAGAGTGACCTGCTGGCCGAGCACGCCCACATCCGCGCCGGCGACGTCCCCTCTCGCCGCGAGAACCTGCTCTACTTTGTACTGCGGGAGTACATGAACGCGCACCGGGGCGATGCCGTGTGGGATGAGCGGGAAGCAGATGAGGCATTGTGCGGTATTAAGCACATTGACAGCCGCCACGTTTTCAACGTCGAAGCGCAGGTGATCGAGTTGCGCTGCCTGCGGCCCGACTGGTTCGACCCCCGGCTAAATATGCCTGCCCTCGACCGGTTGGCTCACAGCGACGGGGTCATTGTCAACATTGACTACCCGCTGGGCATGGGCGCCTACCATATCCTCTCCCAGGTCGCTGCCAGCGTGGACTCCCTGCGGGGGGTCTACGTTCTGGGCAAGGCAGCCTCACTCAACGGGCGCATTGGCGACGTGATGATCCCCTACATCGTGCACGACGAGCACTCGCGCAACACTTACCTGTTCAACAACTGCTTCGCGGCCGGCGACGTGGTTCCTTACCTCACCTACGGCACCACGCTCGACAATCAAAAGGCCATTAGCGTGCGCGGCACTTTTCTGCAAAACCGGCGCTATATGGATGTCTTTTACCGCGAGGGGTACACCGACATTGAGATGGAAGGCGGGCCGTACCTTTCGGCCATCTATGAGGCAGTGCGCCCGCGCCGTCACCCGGTCAACGAACTCATCACGCTCTACGCCGACGCTATGCCTTTTGACATTGGCATCATCCACTATGCCTCTGATACACCGTTGAGCAAGGGGAAAAATCTGGGGGCACAGCGCCTCTCCTATTTCGGGATGGACGCGACCTACGCCGCGACCATCGCCATCCTGCGCCGCATCCTGGCGCTGGAGAGCGCACGGTGAGGGAATGGAAGCCGCAACTTGTTGCGGAGGGACGGGAACAGGAGATAACGCGGAGCAGGGGTGAACTCAATTGTTGCTGGGTGAGGTGAGAGGCTGAACTATTCCCAGCAGCTCGGCAAACTCTCTTGGTGACAGCACTTTGACACCCTGATACTCACCCAGCACCTGCAAGTCGTGATCGCTGGAGACGATGTACCTTGCCCCGCCGCTTAATTCTGCGTCCAGGAACTTGTCATCATCGAGGTCGCGGCAGACGCCACTGATGGCCTCAATGACAGAAACGACACGGGCGAAGGTTTTGACGTAGGCTATCCACTCCTCGGCCAGAGCGGGGTTTGCTTCGAACTCGGTTACCTTCTCCCGCAACTTGCGCTCCAACTCGGCCAGGGTCTCGGAGGTGACGACGATCTCAAAGCGGCGATCCCGCCAGGCACGCAGGATGCGAGCGGGGATACCATGCCGGAAAAACACTCCGCTGATCCACACGCTGGTGTCGAGCACGATGACGAGGACGGAGAACATTGGGCGGCTATTCCTGCAGAATATCCTCGGCTTGTTCTTCCGTCACTGTCGCCGGATCCAGGCCCCGCTGCCGCAGGTACTTGTCAAAGGCGGTTTGCGAGCGAGAGGCCAGGTCGTTGAACCAGGCCCGTTGCATCAGTTGGTCCAGGTACTCTACGTCCACCAGAGCCACGCGGGGCCTGCCGCGCCGGGTGAGCACCCAGAACTGATCGCCGGTTGTCTGTTCGACGATCTCGCTCATGCGAGCCCGCGCTTCGGTCAGCGGGACGATCCGATCCAATGCAATCTGGAGTGCCATTTTGTACCTCCCGCGTTCATTATAGTGGGAGTACAGAGAACTGTCAAGTATAGTGTACAAAAACTTGAGAAAAGGGGGAGTCTATGACTCGCATCGTTGGCCAATCCATCACCCGCGTGGACGCCCGCGCCAAGGTCACCGGCGCAGCGAAATACCCCGGCGACTTTGTAATGGATGATATGCTCCATGCCAAAATCCTCTTTGCCGGGCGACCCCACGCCCGCGTTCTGCGAATTGATACGTCGGAGGCAGAGGCCGTGCCCGGCGTCGTCGCCATCTTTACCGCACAAGACGTGCCGGTCAACGAGTACGGCCTGCAGACGCCGGACCAGCCGGTGCTCTGTGGCCCGGGATCCTCCAAACCCGATGCCGACGTGGTGCGCTTTGTCGGCGACCAGGTGGCGGTCGTCGTGGCCGAGACGGAGCGCGCCGCCGCCCGCGCCCGCGATCTCGTCCGCGTCGAGTACGAGCACCGGCCTGTCATCAGCGATCCCTTCGAGGCGCTCAAGCCCGATGCGCCGCAGTTGCACCCCCATCGTGTGCATAGCGAGTTTCATCCGGAACTCAACGGCATGGAGGGCAACCGCTTATGCCACCACCAGATCCGCAAGGGGGACATGGCCGCCGGTTGGGCCGCCGCCGACGTGGTTATCGAGGGCGAGTACTACACATCGCCCCAGGAGCACGTCTACCTCCAGCCCGAGGCCGGCCTGGCCTACATTGACGATGCGGGCCGGGTGACGGTCGTGACGGCCGGACAGTGGGATTGGGAGGATCAGCAGGAAATCGCCCACGCGCTGGGCCTGCCGCCGGAGCAGGTGCGCGTAATCTACCCGGCCATCGGCGGGGCCTTTGGCGGGCGGGAGGACATGTCGGTGCAGATCGTCCTGGCGCTGGCAGCCTGGAAATTGCAGCGTCCGGTCAAGATCGTCTGGAGCCGGGAAGAGTCTATCGTGGGCCATTGCAAACGCCATCCCACGTGGCTGCGCTGCAAGTGGGGCGCCACCCGCGCGGGCAAACTGGTCGCGGCCGAGGTGCATATCGTGGCCGACGGGGGGGCCTACTGCTACACGACCAACAAAGTCCTGGGCAACGCCACCATCACCTGCACCGGCCCTTATGAAGTACCCAACGTCAAGGTGGACGCGGACGGGGTGTACACCAACAACGTGCCCGGCGGGGCCTTTCGTGGCTTTGGCGCGCCGCAAGGGGCCTTTGCCGCCGAGATGCAGATGAACAAATTAGCGGCGGCGCTGGGGATGGATCCGGTCGAACTGCGCCTCAAGAACCTGCTGCGCGAGGGCAGCCTGACCGCGATGGGCACGCCCCTGCCCGGCGGCGTCAGTCTGGTGGAGGTGACCGAAAAGTGCGCCCGCGCCGCCAACTGGCCGTCAAAAGACTCCTGGGGTTTCAGAAAACCCCAGGGGGCTCCAGGCCGAGGCATTGGCTTTGCCGTCGCTCTCAAAAACGTCGGCTTTTCCTTCGGCTACCAGGAGAATTGTTGGGCCAAGATCGAACTGCGAGGTGAAGAAGAAATCACAAAAGCGGTGATCTACATCGGCAGCGCGGAGGTGGGGCAGGGCAACCACACCATCGTCCACCAGATGGCGGCAGAGGCGCTGAACCTGCCGCTGGAGCGAGTGCGCCTGGTCGCCTCAGACACGGTCACCAGCCCCGGCAGTGCCGGCTCCGTCTCTGCCTCACGGATGACTTTTATGTCCGGCAACGCCATTCGGGAGACGGCGGAGCAGGCGCTCGAACGCTGGCAGGCCGGGGAACGACCGGTTGTCGTCGAGCACACCTACCTGGCCCCCAAGAGCACGCCATTCGACCCAGAGACCGGGCACGGCACACCCAACTTTGCCTACGGCTACGTCGCCCAGGCGGTGGAGGTG
>CAYQTW010000221.1:0-6060 GCA_964420485.1 uncultured Anaerolineales bacterium | reverse complement strand
GGACATAGGCGGGCAATGTCGCCGTGCAGCGGCAATGCGCCGTGCTGGAGCACCACGGACTGGGTGCGCATCTGGGCGCTGCCCGCCAGTTTCCGCCCACCGGAGGTGATCTCGTAGTCGGATGGCACCTCAAAGCAGACCGGGCCTTCGAGGTGAAGGTGCTCCACCCGCCGGTCGGCGACGAGGTTTGTTACACCCATCCGCTCCAGCCCGCGCACCAACCCCGCGCTGAGGCGGCGGTAACTTTCCACGATGGACCCGGCCACACGAGGCTCTGTCTGCGGCGCAATCACGCTGTAGGTCAGTTCGTCCACGTGCAGAATACTCTTGCCGCCGGTGGGCCGGCGCACCAGGTCAAAGCCCGCGGCCCGCACGGCCTCCAGGTCCACATCGGCCAGCGGCTGCGCCCGGCCCAGCGAGAGGCACGCCGGCTCCCAGCCGTAGAGGCGGAGCGTGGGCGGCACCAATCCCGCCACGACCGCGCGCAGGATTGCCTCGTCCACCGCCATATTGGTCGCCCCACCGGTCGGAGCCGAGCGGAGCAGCCGCCAGGTTGCATAAGAATAATCACTCATCATCTCTGGGTATTATACACCGTGTCTCCCAATGCGTCTACCCGGCGGATTGACACCTCCGTAGTCTCGGCTATAATTGTTGACACGTAAGCAAGCAAACGTGAGGTGATGCGAATGACTACCGGCTTTTTTGGGCGCGTCTACCGACTGGTGCGGCAGACGCCGCCTGGCAAGGTCACCTCCTACGGAGCGATTGCCCGCATGTTGGGCTATCCCCGCGCCGCCCGCACCGTCGGCTGGGCGTTGCACAGCCTGCCGGAGGACTCCGATGTCCCGTGGCAGCGCGTCATCAACAGCCAGGGCCGCATCTCCACCAGCTGCCGGGAGCACAGCGCCAGTCTCCAGCGGACGCTGCTGGAAGCCGAGGGCATCAAGTTCGACGAACACGGGTACGTGGACTGGGATCATTTTGGCTGGGCTGGGCTCTCGTGGCCGGAGGTGGAGGAATTGATGCACGCGCTTTGATAGCGTCTACCAAATCCGTTATAATTGGTGTGCAGTTGCTGGTTGACTGACAAATTTAACACTTGACTCCGGATACAGAAAATAGGACGCAGATGAACGCAGAAAACGCAGATTTTGTTAATTTCCAGGGCAGATCAGCGTGAATCCGCGTCAATCTGCGTCCGAATGTTAAATTTGTCGGCCAATCAGGTGCAGTTGACACGAATTGGAGGAGCCACGATGCCGCTAGAAGACTACCCCCGCCCGTCTGTCACCGTAGACGTCATCACCTTTACCCTGCGCGACGACGACCTGCAAGTGTTGCTCATCAAGCGCAGGAATTCGCCCTTCGAGGGCATGTGGGCTATCCCCGGCGGCTTTGTGGATATTACCGAATCGCTGGAAGAGGCGGCGTTGCGGGAACTGGAGGAGGAGACCGGCATCCACAACGTGTATCTGGAGCAACTCTACACCTTTGGCAAGCCAGACCGCGATCCCCGCGGCCGCACTGTCACCGTGGCTTACTTTGCGCTGGTGCCCGCCCACGCTGTACAACCCCACGCCGGCGACGACGCCGCCGAGGCCCGCTGGTGGTCCGTGTATGACTTGCCCCCGCTGGCCTTTGACCACGCCGACATCCTGACTTATGCCCTGCAACGCCTGCGCTACAAACTAGAATACACGGCAGTCGGCTTCGAGTTGTTGCCGGAGACTTTTACCTTGAGCGAGTTGCAGGCTGCCTACGAGGTCATCCTGGGGGAGAAATTGGACAAGCGCAATTTCCGGCGCAAGATTCTCGGCGCGGAGGTCATCGAGGACATTGGCGAATACCGCACCGGAGAGGGCCGCCCGGCCAAACTCTATCGCTTTCGCGACGACGCTGTGGCCGAGGTCAAAACCCGGCGGCTGTTTCCTTGACCAATCCCTTGACAAATCCTGCTTTTTGATGTATACTTTGTGTACAATATACACTAACCACCTCTTCTTTTTTTTACGAATAGTTAGTGTGTAAATTACACAAACAAAGGAGGAACAAATGAGTACCGGGAACAAACCCTTTCTGGATTGGCTGTCCCGCTGGCAGGAGAGCCTGCCGGAGGTGAACCTGGAGGCAGTGGCCTCTGACCCTGACCGCGTGGCGTTGGTGTCGCAGGATTTGCTAAAAGGGTTCTGCAACCAGGGCCCGCTCGCCGGCCCGCGCGCGGCCAGTATCATCCCTGGTGTGGTCTCTCTCTTCCAGCGCGTCCACGACCTGGGGGGCCGTCACTTTCTGCTGCTCCAGGACACGCACACCCCCGACGCCGTCGAGTTCTCCGCCTTCCCTCCTCACTGCGTGGCTGGCACAGTGGAGAGCGAGACGATTGACGAATTGAACGATCTGTCCTTCTCTAACCTGTTCACCGTCCTTCCCAAGAACTCGATCAGTTCGAACGTCGGCACCGGTCTCGAAGCCTGGCTGGAGGACCATCCGGCGGTCACTACTTTTATCGTTGCCGGCGTCTGCACCGATATTTGCGTCTACCACGTGGCAATGTTCCTGCGCGTGCGGGCCAACGTCCTAGGCCAGCGCGAGGCCTGCGTCATCGTCCCCGCCGACTGCGTGCAGACCTACGATATGCCGGTGGAGACGGCGGTTGAACTGGGCGCTTTGCCCCACGACGGCGACTTGCTGCATAGCCTCTTTCTCTACCAGATGGCTCTGAATGGCGTTGAGGTCGTTGGCCGTTTTGTTTGAGTCACAAGTTACTCACTCACCATTCAGAAGGAGAGCAAAATGTCACTTTGCGATCAAATTACTACCTGGCTTTGCGAATACGTTGAGGCCACAGGCGCAGACGGTTTCATCGTCGGCCTCAGCGGTGGGGTGGACTCGGCCACTGCGGCTGCGCTGGCGGCGCGCGCCGTGGGGCCGGAGCGTGTTCTGGCCGCGCTGATGCCTTGTCACTCCCAGCCGGATGACGCCCGGCTAGGGCAATTGGTAGCTGATACCTTCTCCATCCCTACCATCACCATGGACCTGACTTTTGTCTACGATGCTCTGGTTTCGGCGCTCCCGCCGGATTTGCAGTCCAACGGCCTGGCCACCGCCAACGTCAAGCCCCGCCTGCGGATGGTGACTCTCTACTACCTGGCCCAGTCACACAACTATCTTGTGCTAGGTTCGGGGAACAAGACGGAAATCGCTATTGGCTATTTCACAAAGTGGGGCGACAGCGGCGTGGACCTGCTGCCTCTGGGTGATCTCTACAAGGCTCAGGTGTGGGAACTGGCCCGCGAATTAAGAGTGCCGCAGGAGGTCGTTGAGCGCCCACCCAGCGCCGGCCTCTGGCCCGGCCAGACCGACGAGGGGGAGATGGGCATCACTTACCGCGAACTGGACCGGGTACTGGCGGCTATTGAGACGGGTGATACCGCTGGAATTGTCCCCGCCACGCTGGAAAAGGTGCGCGGGATGATCGCCCGCTCCGAACACAAACGGGCACTGCCACCAATGTTTCGAGGTAACTACCCAGCCGCTCCTGCCGGATCGCCAGATCCGGCAGCCAGGTGATTCAAAAACGCCAGCTTATGACCGAGAACCGCTGAAAATCCGTGTCTTGCGTCGCCCCTGGCCTGGATTTGGCAATCCAGGCCGAGCAGGCTGGGTAGTTACGTTTCGAGTGGATGAGAAATGAGCAGACGCAACCTTGTCAAATTGAGCAAATTTCTGGCCCTCATCCTGCGCCACCAGCCGGAGCGATTCGCGCTGGAACTAGACGACGAAGGATGGGCATCGCTGGCGGAGGTGATCGAGATTCTGCGCGGACTACCCAACTTTCGCTGGGCCACCCGCGCCGACGTGATGCAGGTCGTCGAGGAGGGCAGCGGGGATGGCAAGCGCCGCTTTGAGGTGCAGGGCAAGCGTATTCGTGCCCGCACAAGGAGCAAAAAACAATGACCATTTTCAACCATCAACGATTGGACAACACTGTTTTCAAATTGGACGTTGAGAGAATGCGCCAGGGCTGGTACTCTGACAAGTACTTTGAGAATGTGCATCGCATGCTCACTGCCCTGGCCGCCTCTGGCTACCGGTACGATGGTCAGTACCCCCGCGACATTGGGATGGACATCAGTAACCTGGACGTGGGGAATATGGTCGTCGAGATGCAGGTTTTTACCCGCCGCAAGGGATTGACAGTGGTGGTGGGGATGGATAAGGCGCTGACGATGCTGCGCCACTGCACCGGCTACCTGGACGAGGATGGCGATGTCATAGAGACCTGCGACCGGCTAGAGGTCTGGGCGGTGCATGACGGCGCGGTGGTGCACTACCCACCCAAGGGTAATGCCGGCGGAGGCGACCCGCGCTTTGTGCAACCGGTGATGAAAATTCGAGGGCGCTACCGGGACTTTGCCCTGTTGGAGACGCCCATCCTGGGTGCGCTCAGCCGGGCCAGTCGCATTGCCACCAACGTCTATGAGACTATGGTGGCGGCGCGGGGCAAGCCGGTGCTCTTTTTCCCGGCCCGCTTCGATGCCCATGAGGTGCAGGCCGCCGATGGTTACGCCTACGACGTCGCCGTGCAGCGCTTCAACCACGACTATGGCCAGCACACCCCGTCGCTGGTCTCCACCGATGCTCAGGGCGACTACTGGGGGAGTACCGGCATCGGCACCGTCCCCCACGCCGTCATTGCCTGCTTCCTGGGCGACATTGCCGCCGCGATGGTGGCCTTTGCCTCCACGCTCCCCCCCGAGGTCTCCCGCATTGCGCTGGTGGACTTTAACAACGACAACGTCACCGGCAGCCTGCGCACGCTCAAGGCTATGTTCGACTGCTACCGGGAGTGGATGGATGCCGGGAACGAGGAGCAGGCCCGCAAGTACGTCCTCTACGGCGTGCGGCTCGACACCTCCCGCTCAGTCCGCGATGTGGCTGTGCCGCCGCTGGGCGCCCCGGAACTGGACCTGGGCGTCAATCCACGGCTGGTCTTTATCGTGCGGGAGGCGCTGAACCGGGCCTGGGAGAGTTGGGACCTGCCGCCAGAGTGGGAGGAGCGGGCGCAGGCATACTGCCGCAACGTCAGGATCGTCGTCTCCGGTGGCTTTAACCCCGAGCGCATCCGTCGCTTTGAGCATCTGGGCGTGCCGGCCGATTCCTACGGCGTCGGCTCATCGCTGATGTCGAACGACACCATCGTCGGCACCAACACCGATTTCACGGCCGACGTGGTGCGCATCAGGGTCAAGGGGCAGTGGGTGGACATGGCCAAGGTAGGCCGTGCGCCCTGCGACAACGCGGAGATGGAGCGGGTGGGGTGGGAGTGAGGAAATAACCGGCCCGGCCGGGGGTGTATGTCCCGACCGGGCCGCTGGTTCTGGGAAGCACGTTCCGGTAGGTCAATCGTGCGCTTCCAATACCCGCTCCAGGGCACGCTCCCAGAAATCCGTCCGCCCATCCAGCACCAGCAGCACTCCCTCCTCCCGGGCCAATGCCTCTGCCCCTTCGGTAGCCTGTTCCCCCGCCACGGCAGGCACAGATACGTAGCCCACCCGGCTCAAGTGTCCGGCCCGCCGCACCGCTCGCTCCACGTCATGCCGGTCAACCACCCCTGAGACCTCGACCGCCAGCCAGACCTGGGGAGCGTCGGGCAAGTGGCGTGGCCGTCCCCTGACCAACAAGTCCAGTTTCAGCAAGTCTCGGAACTCTTCGGTGGAGAGGTGGGCTTCCAGGTCATCTTCGATCTGTGTAATGGAGAGGACACGCACGCGGCGCAGGAGGGGCCCAAAGTATGTCCCGACTCGCTCCTTGTAGACGAGTTCCAGTTGGCGGCCCTTGACGACCCCCAGGGTGTCTTGCATACTGGCCTGGCCTTCCTGCAGCACAGCCTGGCCTTTTTGTAGCGCAGTTACGTCTTGCTGCAGCACAGCCTGGCCTTTTTGCAGCGCAGTTACGTCTTGCTGCAGCACAGCCTGGCCTTTTTGCAGCGCAGTTACGTCTTGCTGCAGCACAGCCTGGCCTTTTTGTAGCGCAGTTACGTCTTGCTGCAGCACAGCC
>CAYQTW010000220.1:0-6071 GCA_964420485.1 uncultured Anaerolineales bacterium | reverse complement strand
ACTCAATCTGTTGATTTTTTCGGCGTGGGAGTAGGCGAAACGAATATCTCTACCTGCACAGTGGCCGGATTGACGCTCTGGGCAGTCAACCCTTCCGGCACCACCACCTGTGGTTCGAGTTGGTGTGTTCCGCGCGGTAGATCGAACAACTCGAGGACAACGCGCACGTCGCCGGCCTCCAATATCTCCAGCATGGGCAACGGGCCGCTCAGAATGACCTCGACCGTCCCCGGCGAGACAGTAGCCGTGAGGCCCGGCCTTAGGCCCTGGAGTTCCGGTGTGATCTCCATCGTCAGACTGCTCTGAATGGCTTCAATGGAGACCCTCACCTCCGGTTGTTGGTCAGAGACGATCGCTACACTCGACGATATGTTGAGCGCCGGTCGAACGATCACGTCGGCCTGGGCGCCCTCTACATCTATTGGTTCAGTTTCAATGGAGCCTGGGAGTGCCTCAATGACGTCAGGAGTACCAAAGACAGTGACCTCGGGGGGCTCAACGGAGACATTGGTGACGCGGTAGCCGGGAGCGACCTCTCCTTCGAGGACAACCTTGACCCCCAGAGAACAGTAGTAACTCGACCGTTCGATGGGAATGTGTACGTTGACTATCTCAGGTGTCAATGTGACGTGTGGGACGGTCTGCCCCTCACTGTCCTGTGGTTGCAACTCTAGTTCTTCCTCAATGTCAGCGTCGGCGTCCTCCACAGAGACCAGCGTGAAGACTTGGACAACCTGGGCAACGTAGGAACTCGGGCCGCTCACCAGCACCTCGTTCGGGTCTACCAGGGTTGTCGCCCGCCTGAGATAGCCCAGGGCCGGTTTTCCCTCTATCTGCACCCGCACGGGCACGACCCGCTCTGCTTTTTGCTCCAATTCCAGAGTGACCGAGTCGGGTTCGACGAGTATCACCCGCGAAGGCTGTTTGTCCAACGTCAATTGGACTGGCACCTGGTAGGTCCCTGGCCCCAGGCCCGTCAGGTCAATGGTGACGGTGAAATCGTCAACCTGGAGCGAGTCCCAGACCGACCTGGGGGCGCGGATCGTAACCAGCACCTGTTTGGTGAACTCGTTCATGATGAGCATCTCTGGGGGCAGTTCGGGCGGCGTGATTGGGATGGGATAGGGATACGGTTCCTCGACGGTGGGGTCTTCCTGCTCCACGGCCACGACCCAGGCCAGTGAGGCTAGTATGAGTGCCAGTATCATCAAGGGCAAGTTACCTGCCATCCAACGCAGTACCGTTTTCACCCCTCATCCCTCCCCAGCACTTGCACCCAGGTGCGCCGCCGCGCCTCCTCACGTTCATTCTTCATTGTTTCATTGTTCATCGCTCTCTCCCCAGTATATGCCGTACCCAGGTGAACCGTCGTGACCACGCTCGTTCCAGCACGGGTTGGTAAAAAGCGTGCAACACCGTCTCTAATCGTTTGACATCGAGATTGCGGATAATGCGACCGTCGTGAGCGATGGATATAGAGCCGCGCTCTTCGGAGACGATGACGGCGATGGCATCGCTTTCCTCTGTCACGCCCAGGCCGGCCCGGTGGCGCAACCCCAACTCCCGGTCTGCCAGGAAGGCGGTGGAGAGCGGGAGCACGCAGGCGCCAGCCAGTGCTCGTCCCTGCCGCACGATGACTGCTCCGTCGTGCAGTGTGGTGTGGGGGTCAAAAACGGTCACCAGCAGTTCAGGGGTGATAGCAGCGTCAAGGAAGACGCCGCTATCTGCGAGTTCCTGCAAGCCCGTCTCACGCTCCAGGACGATGAGCGCACCGTGCCGGCGCCCGGCCAAAATGCGGCACGCCTGTGCAATGGCAGCCAACGTCTGCTCGAGGATGGCCTGGTTGCCCGTCGTCCGGCCGAACAGCGCCCCGCCCCGGCCCAGTCGCTCCAACGCCCGGCGCAACTCGGGCTGAAAGACAACGGGGATGGCCACAAGCAACGCGGGCAAGGCATTTTGCGTCAACCAGCCGAAAGCACGCAAGCGCGCCAGACCGCTCAGCAAGGTGACGGCGATGACGAGGAGGATCACGCCACGTAACAAGGGCGCGGCCCGGGTGCCGCGCACCAGGTACAGGAGCCAGAAGAATATAAAAGCCACGAGCAGGATATCGAGAGCATCTATCCGATCGAAGCGTTGTAGATACCATAAGAGATTGGACATTGTTTACTGACCACTCTCGAGTTGATCTAATAGTTGTTGATAGGCTGCAATGTTGGGTGGGCGGAGCGCAATGATGGCCCGGATGGTCGCCTTGGCGTCCTCGGCCCGCCCAGCCTCCAACAGTAGATCCCCCAGTTTGTCTAGGTGCTCCAGCGCCTGCTCAATGTGACCGGCGTCGAGATGTGCCTGCGCCAAGCGGGTGCATAGCGGGATGTCCTTGGCCCGCTCACGGACCGCGTCTTCCAGAATAGTAAAGATGCGATCAGTCCTGTCGCTCTCGCGATAGATTTTCAAGAGACCGTCAAGTTTGGCGATTGCTACTTCGGGCCGGTTGAAACGATAGTAGAGTTCCATCAGCGTCAGGCAGGCCCGCTCGTCGTCGGGAGCGAGGTCACGAATCTGCTCATAGATGTCAATAGCGCCTTTCCAATCCACGCGCTGCATATCAATGTCGCCTATCTTGTGCAGGATGCGAACCTCCCAGTTACGTCCTGGATCACCCCGCGGCGCCAGCCGTAACGCTTCCTGGTACGTATCACGGGCCTGGTCCATCTGTGCCGCGTGGTAGTAACTATCGGCCAGACTCAGATAGTGCTCTAGCGCCCTGTCAATCTCCCCGTGACTGATGAGCAGGTCAATTAACTTGGCCCGCACAGCGATGTCCATCGGCGCCACTTTCAGGGCGCGTTGGTACACTGCGATTGCCTGACGAATGTTGCCACGTGTTCGATAAGTGTCGGCGATAACAACGAACTTGGCCACTGCCTCATTCGTTTTTTTCATCGCCATCAGCACCTGGCCCATCTGCTGGTGGATGGGCAGGTAGGTGGGAGCATACTCCAGGGCGTAGTAACATTCTTCCAACGCAGTGTAGAACATATTACGTTTGACGTACTCTTGCGACAGTGCTACCGACTCCAGGATGCGCTCTGAGCCTGGGAGCGCCAACATCTCGGCCAGGCTCAAAGTGGGCCCCTCCTCGCTCAGAGTGTCGAGCCGCTGGCGTGCCTGTATGACCTTGTCTTCCCATCCCTTCTCGCCGAGGAACCCGACCAGTGAGTTGGTGAATTCTAATGCCTGCTCCCGCTCGCCCTTGGCGATGTAACCGTTGGCCAGGCTCTCGTAGAGTTGGATCAGGTCGTCGGCTTGCTCACGCCGGACGGTGGCCAGATCCACCATCTTGAGCACCTCGATAAAATGCTCTAACGCTTCGTCAATGTGACCCCGAGCGCGGTAGCACTCGCCCAGAGCGAAATGGCTACCTAGCGCGTACTCAGGGTGGTGAACCGCTATCTCGAACTGGGAGATGGCAGCGTCGAAGCGCACTTGCTTCTGGTAGAGCAGGCCGAGGTTGAAATGAACAGCGGGCTGCTCGACTCCGGCTTCAATCACTTTCTCGTAGGCAGTGATCGCCTCCTCGACCTCGCCCCGGGTCTGAAAATCAATCGCCCGGCTGATCAGGGCGTCAATCTCTGCCTTGCTGAGTCGAGGCGCCACGGCGGATGGTGATATCGCCGGCTCATCCTCAAAGACACTCTCGGCCAGATCGGTGAGTGCCTTCCGACAAGTGGTCTCGACAGGGCTGCCCCGCTCCTCGACAGCCTCGGTTTCTAGCATGGGCAGGACGGCTGGCTCCTCTATGATCGCCAGCGGCTCGGGCTTTTCCTCGGGCATCTCAGCCCCCGGTTCGACGGCAATCCGCTCGCCAAAGCGCAGGTTATCGAGGGCCGCCAGTACCTCGGGACTGTGCGGGGCCAACTTGAGGGCGTGCTGACAGATTTGGACGGCATAATCGTTCCATCCCTGAGCCTGGTAGATGTGAGCCAGAGTCAAACATTCCTCCACCGCCTGACGTATCTGCCCGTGCCGTTGGTAATACTGGAGCAACTGCACGTGAGCCGGCACACCATCGGGCCAGACACGAGCAGCGTCCTGCCAGCGTTCCAGTGCCAGGTGGGTGGCCTGCTGCTGGCTGAGGTAACGCTCGGCAGAGGCCAGGTACGCTTCGGCGGCCGCCTTCCCCCGGCCCAATTGCGCTTGTGTCTTACCTATGTGCTCCAGGAGCACAGGGTCATCCGGCGATAGGTCGCTGGCCCGCTGGTATGCGTCCAGAGCGGCCTCCAATTGGCCTGCGCCGGAGTAGGCTACCCCCAGGCCGGTGAGAGCGCCGACGTGGCGGGGGGACTCTGCCAACGCCCGTCGGTAGGCCGCGATAGCCTGCTCCCAGTTCTTGTCCCAGGCAGCGTTGGCCCCAGCCCGCATTGCTTCTTCAAGGACTTGATTTCCTGCCATAATACGACCTCCAGCAGCACGTAGCCGTCAGTCGCCAACCGCTAATGTGGGAGAACGCGGATTGGGAGGATGGACGGATCGGCCTCCAGCGATACATAACCATTAGCCGCCAACCGCTAACAGTTTAACCAAAATAGCCTTCTGCGCGTGCATACGATTTTCGGCCTGATCCCACAGCGCCGAATGGGGGCCATCACAGACCGCATCGGTGATCTCTTGCCCCCGGTGGGCCGGCAGGCAGTGCATGACTGTGACATCCGGCTTGGCCTCCGCGACCAGTGCTTCGTTGACCTGGTAGGGCATAAAGATGCGGGCGCGTTCCTCGGCTTCGGCCTCCTGGCCCATCGAGGCCCACACGTCGGTATAGATCACGTCGGCTCCGGCGACTGCCTCGTGAGGGTCGTGGGTGGCCAACATACCGCTGGCGGCGGCGAACTGCTGGCCCAGAGCCCACACATCGGCGGGCAGTTCGTAGCCCGGCGGCCCGGTGATGGTGAAATCCATCCCCAGCAAGCCGGCGCCAAAGAGCAGCGAGGTCGCCACGTTGTTGCCGTCGCCGACAAAGGCCAGTTTGCGGCCCTGCAAGTTCCATCCTTTGCGTTCGATGATGGTAAGGAAATCGGCCAGGCCCTGACAGGGATGATTATAGTCGGAGAGACCATTGATGACGGGCACGCGAGAGTACTCTGCCAACGCTAGTATGTCAGCGTGGGCAAAGACACGCGCCATGATGCCGTCCACGTAGCGGGAGAGGACGCGGGCCACGTCGGGCGTGCTCTCCCGTTGGCCCAATTTGATCTCAAAGGGGGAGAGGTAGAGCGCCTGCCCGCCCAGGTGGATCATTCCCATCTCGAAGGAGACGCGGGTGCGCAGCGATGGTTTCTGAAAGACCATGCCCAATGTTTTACCCTTGAGCACAGGGGGGTTGCCGCCGGTTCTCCACTCGTCCTTGAGTTCGACCGCCAGGTTGAGCAAGGAACGCAGTTCGTCAGGCTTCAGGTCTGCTAGACTGAGAAAGTGGTTCATTTGTGCCTCCATAGCTAAAGTGTAGGGGTAGTATACCACAAGGCGGGCAAGAGTGAAAGTGAGCGGCCCACACCGCCGCCGTGCCGACTTGCGCGGTCGGGCGGATCGGTGTAGAATTGAACAGGCAGGGTAGGAGGTATGACAATTTGGACAAGTCAGTCCACGAAGCAGATCCCTCACACCCTGCTAGGCCGCTTCCACCCCGACGTGCGCTGGGTAATTGGCCGCACAAAGGCATGCATCAAGGGCTGCCGGGGAAACTCGGAGTCTCTCCAGGAGATGCTCTACAACGACTGCCACGGCCGGGGAGAGCGGAGGTGGGCGACACGCTGGCGCGACGCTACCCCGCTCGGCGCATCTACCGGGTGGAGGAGCACAACGACCTGATGACCAACACGCGCTATCAGGCAAAACTGATGGGCGTGACGCCGGTGACGATGGTGCCGCTGAACCCACTGGTCTCCGCCCTGACGCTGCTCCAGGCCAAGTTGCGCGGCCTGACAGCGCGGGTGCCGCCGCTGTTGGGTTGACTAAGAAACCAGATTCGGGTACAATGGTGCTCAGAACAGAGAAAGGAAATGCGTATCTGC
>CAYQTW010000219.1:0-6081 GCA_964420485.1 uncultured Anaerolineales bacterium | reverse complement strand
CAAAGAAATCCGTGTGTATCCGTGAGCAATGTTAAAAGTGTCAGTCAATCAGGGTCTGAGGAGTGAGAAATGGAAGCGCTGGATCGGGTAACTGAACTTTCGGTGTTATATGAAATCTCCGCCATCCCGACGCGCCTGACGAAGGTCGGCCAGGTTGGCGCGCTGGTCGTTGATAAGGTCATACGCTTGCTGGGGAACGATGTGGCGATCTTTTATCTGCATCGCCCGGAGACGGCCGCCCTTTACCCTCAGGCGTCGCGGGGCGTGCTTCTCGCCAGGCTGACCGAATTGCCGTTGGACAGTTTATGCCAGGCTGTGGCCCACGCCCTTGCCGGGAAGCGCCCGCTGTCCTGGCGGCGTGGGGACTCGGCCGATATGCCGGACCTGTCGGGAATGCGCTATACCGTGCAGGCGGTTATATGCGCCCCGGTGCGGACGGGCGACGAGTTGCTGGGCCTGATTTACGCTGCACGGCTGAAGGACCGCCCTTTCACCGCGTCGGAGCAGTCGTTGTTCGGTGTCCTGGCCGACCGGGCTGCCAGCGCCATCGAAAACGTGCGCCTCATCGAATCCGGACAGCGGAGGACTATGCGACTCCAGACTGCCGCCGAAGTCTCCCGCGCCGCCTCCTCTATTCTCGACCCGGATGAGTTGTTGCCCCAGGTGGTGGATCTGATCCGCGAGCGGTTTGATCTTTGCTACGCCGGCATTTTTCTGGTGGACGAGGCCGGGAAGCACGCGGTCTTGCAGGCCGGCACCGGTGAGGCAGGGCGCAAGATGCTCGAAGCAGGCCACAAACTGGAGGTCGGCGGCGAGTCCATGATCGGCTGGTGCGTGGCAAACCGGCAGGCCCGCATCGCATTGGGCGTGGGCAAGGAGGCGGTACGTTTCGATAACCCCCTCTTGCCTGAGACCCGCTCGGAGATGGCTTTGCCACTCGTCAGCCGGGGCGAGGTTATTGGTGCTATGACCATCCAGAGTGCGCAGGAAGCGGCCTTTAGCGAGGAGGACGCCGCCGTGCTCCAGACTATGGCCGACCAACTGGCCAATGCCATCCAGAACGCCCGTCTCTTCCGGCAGACGCAGGAAAGCCTACAAGAGGTCAAAACCGCTCACCGCCACTACCTGCGGGAAGAGTGGGAGAAATACGCCGAGCAGCGATCGGGGACAGTCGGCTACGAGTACGATTTGAACCAGGTCGTCCCCTTACAAGAGATGCCGCCGCTCGAACTGACGTCCGCCCTGCGTGAAGGATGTCTCGTCACCCAGAGTGGAGGGGATGGCAGAGAGGGAACCGCTCTGCTGGCCCCCATCACTCTGGGAGGTGAACCTATCGGCGTACTCGGCTTCGAGGAGCCGGAGCGACCACGGCGCTGGACGCCCGATGAGACTGCCTTGATCGAAGCGGTCACCAGCCAAGTAGCGCTAGCACTCGAGAACCGCCGCCTATTCGAGCAGACACAGGAGGCGCTGACCGAGACCGAGGCCCTCTACAGCGCCAGTTGGGCCATCGGTGCGGCCACTTCGTCGGCAGAGGTGGGACAGGCGCTGATGAACTATGCCGCCACCAGCGGCGTGGACGCCGTCCGTGTCTTGTTCTTCGAACACGATGAGCAGGGACGGCCGGTCCAAATGGTAATGCACGAAGGATGGACAGTGGACGGCCGGCCGACCCAGCCATACGGCACCCGCCTGGCAATGGAGGACTATCCGCTGACGGACTTTATGAACCCGAACAAGCCGGTGGTGGTGGAGGACGTGCTGACCGACGAGCGGGCGAACGAGATGGTCCGCACCCTCATCTCGACCATCTCGGGCTTGCGCTCTTTTGCCATGGTGCCCATCACCGTCGGGAATCGCTGTATGGGGACGATTTTTGCCGGCCGTGACGAGCCTGGCCCCTTTGCGGAGGAACTGGTGCGTGGTTATTGGACGCTGGCGGGCCAGGCCGCGACGGCGCTGGACAACCTGCGCCTGCTGGAGGAGACCCGCCGGCATCTGGAGCACATTACCACGCTGTACGAGATCGGGCAGGAAATCACCTCCACGCTCGACCTGGACGTCATGCTCCAGACCATCGTGGACGATGCGGCCCGCCTGGCGGGATGCCAGCAGACCCTCATCGCGCTGCTCGACGTGGAGAAACAAGAGTTGCTCCACCTCGTGGGGCACGGCTACAGCAAAGAACACCTGCAAAGCATTACCTTTGAAGAACTCTGGCATGGTCTGACCGGCTGGGTGATGCGAGAGAAGAAACCCACCCTGACACAGGATATACTGGAAGACGAGCGTGAGACGGACGAGGCGCGGGAGCGCAGCCAGCAGATGCCCAGACGCTCAGTGGCGGTGGCTCCCCTGATGGTCAAGGGACAGGTTATTGGTACACTGACGGGTGTGAATCCACGCGGCGAGTCGGTTCTCACACGGGAGGATCTGGACGTGCTCGTCATGCTGGCCAGCCAGGCCGCCATCGCCATCGAGAACGTGCGCCTGTTCGAAGAGTCACGCATCCACGCCGAGGAACTGTCCGTGCTGAACGAATTGGCCCGGGCCCTGACTGCCCGTCTGTCCGTGGAGGAGGTGCTGGAAGAGGTCCATCGGGGCGCCTCCCGCCTGCTGGACACGACTAACTTTTACATCGGCCTCTATGACCCGGAGAGAAACGATATCCGCTTTGCCTTTGACGTCACATCGTCGGAACTGGACAAGCAGATCACCGTCGTCACCGCCGACGAGGGCTTTGCCGGGTACATCGTCCGCCACCGGACATCGGTGCTCGTCCAGGAAAATCCGGCCGAGCGACTGGCAGAGATGGGAATAGAAATGGTTGGAGAGTTGGCTCTTTCCTACCTGGGGGTGCCTTTGCTCATCGGCGATCGGGTGTTGGGAGTGATGGCCGTCCAGAGTTTCACTACTCCCCGCGTCTACGACGAGCACGATCAGGACCTGTTGAGCGCCATCGCCAGCCAGACAGCCATCGCCCTGCAAAACGCCTACCTGTTCGAGGAGACACAGCGGAGTGCGCGCCAGTGGGAGGCCTTGACCGAGGTAGGGCGGGCCATTGGCTCCATCCTCAACCTCGACGAGGTGCTGCGGCTGATGCTGGAACGTCTGAAGCAGGTTGTCCCCTACGACTCCGTCTCTCTCTGGCTACGTGAGGGGGAGACGATGCGCGTCCACGCGGTAGTGGGCCTGGAGGATCAAGAAGGCGTCGTTGGCCTCACCGTCCCTATCCAGGAGGACGCGCTTTTCCAGGAGTTGGTACACACCCGGCAATCGCTCACTATCGCCGATGCGCAACAGGACGAGAGGTTCCGGGGACTCGGGGGCACCGAGTGGGTGCGCTCCTGGCTTGGGGTGCCGCTGTTGAGCAAAGGGCAGGTCATCGGCCTGCTTACCATTGACAAGAGCGATCCCGGCTTTTACACCGCAGAGAGAGCCGAACTGGCGTTCGCCTTTGGCCAGCAGGCTTCTATGGCTATCGAGAACGCCCGCCTGTTCGAGGAAACGCAGGCCACCCTGTCCGAGACGGAGGCTCTCTACCATGCCAGCCGGGCCATCGTCGTCGCCCAGACCCCCGGCGATGTGCTGCGGGCCTTTACCGACCACGTGGTCGCGCCGGAGATGGGACGCTGCGTCCTGGCTCTCATAGATCCTACCAGCCCGCCCGGTGACCCCATTGTAAGGATTGAGGCCGCCTGGGAACCAGGGGAGGAGCGTCCGGCCGTGCTGGGCAACCGTTGGAATGTTTCCCAGATCCCTCTCATTGCCAGGATGATCACTGAGCCTATGTCCATCTCGGACGTGTCCACTTCGCCGGAGATGGACGAGATTTCTCGTCACGTTTTTCTGAACGTGTTGGATATCAAAGCGGTCGCCGTCGTTCCTCTGCTCATTGGCGAGCGACACCTGGGCTGGCTGCTGATCGAGTCGCTGGAGGAGCCTTACGACTTTAGCGCGCGGGAGGTGCGGCTCTATCAAACCCTGGCCGGACAGGCGGCCATTGCTCTCGAAAGTATGCGGCTCTTTGAGGAAACGCAGCGGCGCGCCGTCCAGCTGGCAGTGGCCTCCGAGGTGGCTCGCGACGCGACCGCCATCCTCGACGTGGACCAACTGCTCGACGAGACGGTACACCTCATCTCTGAGCGGTTCGGCTTTTACCACGCCGGCGTGTTCCTGGTGGACAACGAGCGCAAGTATGCCGTTCTCCGCGCTGCTTCCTCCGAGGGAGGCCGGCGTATGCTGGCACGGGGCCACAGGCTGGAGGTGGGCAAAGTAGGCATGGTAGGCTACGTCACCGGCACTGGCGAGCCGCGCATCGCGTTGGACGTGGGTAAGGACGCGGCGCACTTTGTCAACCCCGACCTGCCCGAGACGCGCTCGGAGATGACGCTGCCGCTGCGCGTGCGCGGGGAGGTGATCGGCGCACTGGATGTGCAAAGCACGGAGGAAGCCGCTTTCACGGACGAGGATGTAGCCACGCTACAAACGATGGCCGACCAACTGGCGAACGCCATTGAGAACGCTCGCCTGTTTGCCGAGATTGAGCAGACCGCCGAGCGCCTGAAAGAACTGGATCGCCTCAAGTCTCAGTTCCTGGCCAACATGTCCCACGAATTGCGCACGCCGCTCAATTCTGTGATCGGCTTTTCCCGTGTCATCCTCAAGGGCATTGACGGCCCGCTGACCGATTTGCAGCGTACCGACTTGCAGGCTATCTACGAGAGTGGGCAGCACCTGCTGGGCCTGATTAACGACATCCTGGATATATCCAAGATAGAGGCCGGCAAGATGGAATTGGCCCTCGAAGACGTAGACTTGACCGATGTCATCAAGGGTGTAATGTCCACCGCCATCGCGCTGGTCAAGGACAAGCCGATCAAGTTGCAGCAGACCATCGCCCCGCATCTGCCGACAGTGCGCGGGGACGTGCGCCGTATTCGCGAGATAATCCTCAACCTGGTCGCCAACGCCGCCAAGTTTACTGAGGAGGGGTTCATCCACCTGACGGCAGAGGCCACGCCGGCCGAGGTGGTGATCTCTGTCGCCGACAGCGGCATTGGCATATCGCCCGACAAGATGGACACCATTTTCGAGCCCTTTACCCAGGTAGATGCCTCCTCCACGCGCCGCGCCGGGGGCACGGGGCTGGGCCTTTCCATCAGCAAACACTTTGTGGAAATGCACGGTGGTCGCTTATGGGTGGAGAGTACGCTCGGTGAGGGCTCTACTTTTTACTTCACTTTGCCCATCGAGCCACTTTCCCCTCCCATCGTGGAGGAAAAGCCGAAAAAGGAGTTGCAGATACCCAAGATAAAATCCGGACAGAAACTCGTGCTCTGCGTGGACGACGATGAAGGGGTGATCACCCTCTTCCGTCGTTACCTGGGCAAGCAAGGCTACCAGGTCACCGGCCTCACCGACGGCATAGCGGTAGTAGAACAAGCCCGACAACTGCAACCCTTTGCCATCACTCTCGATGTGCTGATGCCAAACAAGGACGGCTGGCAGATCATTCAAGAACTAAAGACCGATCCAGAAACTCGCCACATCCCGGTCATCATGTGCACCATCATAAGCGAAGAAGAACGCGGCCTTAGCCTGGGCGCGTCCGACTACCTGGTCAAGCCGATCCTGGAACAGGATCTTTTGGCAGCACTGGAGCGATTGGACCAACAGGCAGGCCATCACCGCGTGTTGGTGGTGGATGACCAGCCAGAAGATCGTCATCTCCTGCGCCGGATGATCGAGAGCCAGAAGGGATACGAGGTCGTCGAGGCGGCCGGTGGACAGGAGGCCCTCGCTCTGATCCGGCAAACGCGCCCCCACATCATTGTCTTGGACCTCATGATGCCGGAAGTGGATGGCTTTGCTGTACTGGAGACATTGAAGATAGACGAAGCGACTCGTTCCATCCCCATCATTGTCGTGACTGCTAAAGACCTGACTCAGGAAGAGCGGGACCTCCTCAGCGGCCGGGTGGAAGCGCTGCTGCAAAAAGGTCTGTATAATCGGCAAGAATTACTGGCAGACGTGGCCGCGGCGTTAAAGCGGTTGACATCGCATGGCGGTTAAAACCGC
>CAYQTW010000218.1:0-6081 GCA_964420485.1 uncultured Anaerolineales bacterium | reverse complement strand
CCTCAGTTACGCCTTGCTCTACCCCGACGCAGAGTTGATCTTTCATCGCTGGAATGGCTTTTCGCGGGTGGACGTCGTGCGTTCCCAGAGTGTCCGCAGTCTGCCTGGAAGCGGGTTTCGCTGCTCCGGCCAGCCGCCGCCTCAACTGGGTCTCACGGTGGACGGCGACAGCCTGAGTCCCATCAGCCACGTCTCCCCCGACTTTACGGCGCTGAAGGGGCAGGGCAACCCTGCCCTTACCGACTGTCTGCTGACCGCGCTTCCGTACCGCCTCCGGCCCGGCGCCCGCGCTTTGGTGCTGGAGCCCCGTGGCGGCTTTGACGTCCTCGTCGCGCTGGCGGAGGGGGCGCGGGCGGTCACGGCGGTGGAGGCGAACCCGCTCATCGTCGAGGCGGTGCGGGCGCAGGGGGAGTGGGCCGGTGGCCTGTACGACGACCCCCGCGTGACGGTCGTTCTGGAGGAGGGGCGGGCCTACGCGCGGCGAGCGCAGGAGCAGTATGACGTGGTAATGCTCTCGCTGACCACGCCACAGCGCACCGTCACCTCCGGCGCGTACAGCCTGGCCGAGGACTATTGCTACACCGTCGAGGGTTTCGGCGACTACCTGGCGCGGCTGGACGAGGGCGGCTTGCTGGTGGTGATGCGCTGGCTGCAAGTGCCCCCCTCTGAGGCGGTCCGCGCCTTTGCGCTCTCCGTGGAGGCGGTCGAGCGGACCGGGGGCGACCCCAGTACCAGCATCGTCGCGCTGCGCAGTTACCAGCACATGCTCATCCTGGTGCGGCGGGGCGCGTTCACGGCAGAGGAATTGGAGGCCGTCCGTGCCTTTGCCGGACCGCGCGCTTTTGATCTGGTCTACGCACCCGACGTGCGTCCCGACGAGGTGAACCGTTACAACGTTCTATCGCAGCCGGACTATTACCGCGCTTGCGCCGGGCTGCTGGAGGCGGAGGACCGGGACGGTTGGTACCGGGCTTACCCTTTCGACGTGACGCCGCCAACGGACGACCGGCCCTTCTTGGGCCACTTTTTCAAGTGGGGGCAGGTGCCGGACGTGCTGGCGCTGGCCGGTCACACCTGGCAGCCCTTTGGCGGCGCGGGCTACTTTGTACTCCTGGCGCTACTGGCGTTGGCGCTGGTCGCGGCCGGGGCGTTGATCTTGCTGCCGCTGGCAATGCGTGGACCCTTCGACCTTGCTCAGGACAAGCGGGTGAAACGCCAAGGGCCGGTGGGTACGACGCTGGCGTACTTTGCGCTGCTGGGGTTGGGGTATCTGTGCGTCGAGATCCCGCTCCTACAGCGGTTCATTCTCTTCCTCGGCCACCCGGCCTACGCGATGGCGACGGTGCTCTTTGCGCTTCTTTTGTTTTCCGGGCTGGGGAGTTTGCTTAGTCGCCGTCTGCCGCTGCGCCTGGTGCTGATCCTCCTGCCGCTGCTCGTCGTGGCCTACGCGCTGGGGTTGCCGGCTCTCTTCGAAGCGACGTTGGCGGCGCCGCTTTGGGGCCGGCTGGTCGTCGCAGTGGTGGCGTTGGCCCCACCGGGCCTGTTGATGGGGATGCCCTTCCCGAAAGGATTGGCGCTGTTGGAACAAAGGGCCCCGGCCCTCATCACCTGGGCTTGGGGGGTCAACGGGGCGGTCTCGGTCGTGGCCTCGATCCTGGCCGCGCTTCTGGCGCTCTCTTTGGGCTTTTCCGCGGTCCTGGCGCTGGGGGCGGCCTGCTACGCGCTAGGCTGGATCACGGCAGCGGGAATCCATGTTCCTCGCTCTCCTTCATCCCCTCGCCGGTGAGCGGGACGAAGGCGACGCCTCCCATATTGAAAGCCTGTAATTCCCCATCCGGCTGCTTGACGAATTTCCACAGCGTCTGGTAGCCGCCCGGCGGCCCGATAGGAATCACCATTCGCCCTCCCTGGGCCAGTTGCTCCGCCAGCGGCTGCGGCATGTGGTCGGGGGCGGCGGTGACGATGATGGCGTCGAACGGGCCGTGTTCGGGCCAGCCGTAGTAACCATCTCCCTCCTGGCAATGGACGTTGGTATAACCCAGGCTCTCCAACTGCTGGCGGGCCCTCTTGGCCAGTGGGGAGACGATCTCGATGGTGTAGACCTCGACGCCGGGGATTTCGGCCAGGATGGCGGCCTGGTAGCCGGAGCCTGTGCCGATCTCTAGCACCTTGTCCCCTTCTTTCAACTCGAGCAACTCGGTCATTAGGGCGACGATGTAGGGCTGGGAGATAGTCTGGCCGTAGCCGATGGGCAGCGGAAAATCGCCGTAGGCCCAGTTGCGCTCATCCTCGGGCACAAAGAGGTGGCGGGGTACGGCGCGCATAGCGCGCAACACATCCTCATCGGTGACGCCGCGTCTCTCAATTGTCTCAATCACCATGCGCTCCCTTTGCTGTGCGAAAGCTGCCTCGTCGCCCGGCGCCAATGGAACGGCGGCAGGTGATGGCATCGTGGTCGGCGTGGGGGCCGTAGCCGCCGTCGTGCACGCGGTGAGCAGCACGAGCGCCAGGCTCAGAACTGTTCCGGTACTGCGCATTGCTCACTCCTTTCTGATGTACGCTCATTCTAAACATCCTCTGACCTTGGGCGCAATCGCAAAAAGCCTACGTATGTGTTTACCGTCTTGTGATCTTGGTGCAACGGATAGGCAGCGGATAAGCGGATAGGTGGTTCCCTTGTATCTGCTCAATATCCTGGGGTAGGGGCAGGACTTGCTCTTGCCCACAAGGGCGACCGCAAGGGTTCGCCCCTACCTATTGAGAAGATACCTTCCCTTCTTATGGGGATACCCTCGCAGTCTCAAGTCTTCACTAAAGTGCCTACACCAACGTCTGAGGAGGGATCATCAGTGGATAGGAGCGGGGCGTATCCGTTTATCCGCTCTCTATCCGCTGCTTCAACCCCCGGTAAACAAATACAAGCCTACATCGGCATCTTTAGTGGCGCGGTTCCCCTCTCGACGTAGGCCTTGAGCCCCCCCAATGCCACCTGGTAAATCTTGTGTACGCGGCGGGTGAGAAACAGGAAACGGGCCAGTAGCGCCAGCGAGCCATAGAACTCGTGGCGGCTGAGCACCTCGGTGCCGCCGGCGGTGGCGTCGAAGCGAAAGCCCTGAATTATCTCTATTCCGGCCATCTTGCCCTCCCAGGCCACATAGGGCGCGGCGCTGACTTCGACGATGGTGGCAACTATTGTCACCTGGCCGAAGGGGAAGCCCCACCTCACAGCCTGGCGGAACTGCGCCCCCACAGTCCAGGGAGTACCGGCGGTCCACTCTGCCTCGAGCAGTGATGGAAACCAATGAGACCACTTGCCGAGGTCGGCGAAACAGGTCCACAGCACTTCGGGCGAAGCGGCTACCTCAATACGATCTTGTACCACGGCCCATCGTTTGCGTTTTTTAATCATTGGATGTTCTCCTACAATAACATTGTACTCCAAATATCGCTGCTTGCCAAATGGCCGACTCTGGCACGGTTTACGTTTTACCCGTTTGTGGTACAATTGCCCCCATCTTGAGACAAGGAGGCAAATGTGCGCAAGTTTATGTTGTTGTTGACTGTTTTGCTGCTAGGGCTGGTCGTCGGATGCAGCCAGGAGTCGAGTCCGACGCCGACGCCACTACCACCGTCGCCACCACCATCGTCACCCACGCCCGCGCCAGAAGAGGCCACCGCCACGCCGCTCGCGAGCGCGACCCCCTCCGGTCCGGCTTCCTGTGTGGCTGCCCCGTTCGATTTTCCGGTCGAGCCCCGCATTCCGCCGGTGACGGAGGAGGATCACATTCACGGGCCGGCCGACGCCCCCATCACCTTTATCGAGTACGCTGACTTTCAATGTCCGGCTTGCTCAGGGTTGACCATCATGCGCGAATTTCTGGCGGAGAGGTACGGCGATGAGATTCGTTTCGTCTATCGTCACCTCCCGCTGATCAGCATCCACGACAAGGCTGTGATCACCGCCGAGGCTGCTGAGGCCGCCGCCACCCAGGGTAAATTCTGGGAGATGCACGACCTGCTGTACGAGCGCCAGCAGGAATGGAATCGCCTCTCAGAAGACGAAATGCAAACCCTGTTGGTCGAGTACGCCGGGGAATTGGATCTTGATACAGATCGCTTCGCCCAGGAACTCGACGATCACGTCTACCGGGACCAGATCATGGCCGACTATGAGGATTACAGCCAATACGGCCAGATGGCTACCCCGACCTACGTGGTCGACAACGTCTTTTATCCCACCCAGGCGTTCGGCGGGTTCGGCATGATTGGGGGCTTTATTGACCTACTCGGTATGAAAGACCGCATGTACACCGAACCCCCGCCGCAAGTCATAGACCCGGATAAGGACTATATAGCCACCATCCGCACCGAGCACGGCGACATTGTGATCGAGTTGTACGCCGATCAGGTTCCCGTCAACGTCAACAATTTCGTTTTTCTGTCGCAGGAGGGCTGGTACGATGGCGTCACTTTTCACCGCGTCATCCCCGGTTTCGTGGCCCAGGCCGGCGATCCCACCGGCAGTGGCATGGGTTCTCCCGGCTATCGCTGCGACGACGAGATTGTTCCCGATCTCACATACGACGGAGCGGGGGTGGTGGGCATGGCTAGCGGCGGGCCGGGCACCAGCAGCATCGGCTGCCAGTTTTTCATCACCTACGACGCCCTGCCAGATCTCGATGGCAATTACACCATCATCGGGCGGGTGATCGAGGGCATGGACGTGGTCGAGAGCATTACGCCTCGCGACCCCAGCCAGGGCTCTGTGCCACCCGGCGACGTCATTGAGACGATTGTGATCGAGGAGCGGTAGTCAAGAACACGGATTGGGAGGATGGGCGGATAGGAGCACCAGACCAGGGAGAGAGTCGTGAACAAAGATATTCTCACTCGTTTGCAGTCTGACAGTGTCATCGTTGCCGACGGCGCGATGGGCACAATGTTACAGGCAGCGGGATTACCACCCGGCGCGTCCCCCGAGGGCTGGCTGCTGGACAACCCCGACGCCGTGCGCGACGTGCATCGCGCCTACGTCGAGGCCGGGGCCAACATGGTCCTGACCTGCACCTTTGGCGGAACGCGGGCGCGGCTAGAGCGATCTGGGCTGGCAGAGCGCCTGGCCGAGATCAACCGGCGAGCAGTCGAGATTGCGCGCGAGGCCGCCGGTGACGAGGTTTACGTGGCCGGCGACATTGGCCCGCTGGGCGAGTTCCTGGCCCCCCTGGGCAAGATGACCTACGAGCAGGCGGTGGCGATCTTTGCCGAGCAGGCAGCGGCGCTGGCGCAGGCCGGGGTGGACGTGCTCTACATTGAGACCATGTCTGACCTGAACGAGATACGCGCCGCCGTCGAGGGAGCGCAGCAAGCCGGGCTCGATATTCCCGTTTTCGCCACCCTCTCCTTCGACAGCCACGGACGGACGAATATGGGCGTGCGCCCGGAACAGGCGGCGGAGATGCTGGTGAGCCTGGGGGTGGCTGCCTTTGGCGCCAACTGCGGGGCGACGCTAGAGATGACCGAGGGGGCGGTGGCCAAGATGCACGCAATCGCGCCCCAGGCTCTCCTCATCGCCAAGCCCAACGCGGGCAAGCCGCGCCTGGTTGAGCAAGAAGTGGTATACGACGCCATGCCGGAGGATATGGCAGAGTACGCCCGCAAGTTCGTCGCGCTGGGGGCGCGGGTGGTGGGGGGCTGCTGCGGCTCCACGCCGGCGCACATCGCCGCCATCGCCGCTGCGGTGAAACGCTGACGAGTTTTTCGGAATAGTTCTTAACCTGGACAAGCTAGACCCAAAAAGCTGATTGACTGACACTTTTAACATTGCTCACGGATACACACGGATTTCTTTGTTTAACGGGGTCGTAGTAACGACTTTCGTTTTTTGGGCGCTAATGAACGACTAAAGTCGTTACTACAACCGAATGTTAAATTTGTGGTATCTTCTCAATATCCTGGGGTAGGGGCAGGACTTGCTCTTGCCCACAAGGGCGACCGCAAGGGTTCGCCCCTACCTATTGAGAAGATACAATTTGTCGGTCAACCAGCCCAAAAAGATTGAACCACAGAGACACAGAGAGCACG
>CAYQTW010000217.1:0-6082 GCA_964420485.1 uncultured Anaerolineales bacterium | reverse complement strand
TTGTACACGATCTCCCCGCCCACCAGCGTCATCTCGATGGGAATCTGCCACAACCGCTGTAGCGGCGCGGTATAGGGGTCCTCGCTCCACATGGTCAGATCGGCCAGTTTGCCTACCTCGATGGAGCCTTTGATGTTCTCCTCGTGGGCAGCGTATGCGGAACCCATCGTGTGCGCACGCAGCGCCTCCTGGATGGTCAGGGCCTGATCCGGTTCCAATTGTTGATTGTTGCGGTCCACGCGGGCCACGGCTTCGGCCAGCGTCATCTGCGGCGTGTACCAGGGGCCGGTCGGCGCGTCGGAGCCGAGGGCCAGGTGTACGCCGCTCTCCAGCCACTCGCGGGTGACCATCAGCCGGTCGGCGCGCTCCGGGCCAAACACACCGGGCCAGTAGGCACCGCCGATACGGATAAAGGCCGGCTGGGTGCTGACCACCACCCCCAGGTCCTTCATCCGCTGCGTGCTGTGCGCCTGGGTGAGGATGGCGTGCTCGATGCGGTGGCGGGGATCAGGGCGGGGGTTGGCGTTCATAGCTTCTTCGTAGGCGTCCAATGTCAGGTCCACCGCCGCGTCGCCGATGCAGTGGACGCAGATTTGCAGGCCGGTGTCGTGTAGCTTGCGGACAGCGTCCTTGAAGGTCTGCGGTTCCCAGGTGGGCATATCCCAGCGCACGCCGTTGTGCGGCTCGTGGCAGTAGGCCATCAGCGCCTGGCCATCGAGGAGGAATTTGAACCCGGCAAAGCGCATGAACTCGTCCTGATAGTGTTCCATCTGATTCAGCGCCCGGTCCAGGTCCTTGGGCCATTCCAGGGTGAAATAGACGGCTCCCCGCAGGTACATGTCGCCCCGCTTGCCGGTTTCCAGGTAAGCTCGGATCATGTCCACCCCTCGGACATTGTTGTCCTGGAAGCTGGTCACGCCCACTGCGGCAAAGATCGGCTGAGTGGAGACGATGTTCTCGTGGACCATCTCCGGTGTGTAGGCCGGGATGTACCGTCGCACCAGGTCCATGGCCCGGTGGTTGTAAAAGACGCCGTTCGGTTCGCCGTTGGCCTCCCGCCCGATTTGGCCGCCAGGTGGATTCGGCGTGTCGGCGGTGATGCCTGCGATTTGCAGGGCCAGGCTGTTGGCCGAGCCATAGTGACCGCCCTGCTGCATGAGCCAGATGGGATGTTCGGACGAGATGGGGTCAAGGTCGTGACGGGTGGGCAGCCGCCCTTCGGCCAGGCCCAGGTAGTAGCCCTTGACCCACTCGCCTGGGGGCGTCTGGGCCACCGTCTCCTGTAGTTTAGCTTGCAGCTCGGCCAGGGTGCGCACCTCGGGCGGCATGAGGGGTACATAGTAGCCGTTCATCAGGCCCATGACCTGAAAGTGGTTGTGGGCGTCAATCAGCCCCGGCGTGAGGGACCGACCGGCCAGGTCCACCGTCTCGGTATCCGGGCCGACCAGGGCGCGGATCGCTTCGTCGCTGCCCACGGCCTGGATGCGCCCATTCTTGATGGCCACCGCCTGGGCGATAGTGTCTGCCGCGTCCACGGTGATGACCTTGCCATTGAGCAGCACCAGGTCGGCCGGCCCCTCCAGCGAAGGCGTGGGGGTGATGGTAGGCGTCGGTGAATGGGCCGTGGTGGGGGTTGGAGTGGTGGTAGGCGCAGAGACGGTGGTGGCGATGCCCCGCCCCCGGTTACAGGCCAGTGTCGTCCCGACCAGTGTTGCCCCCGCGCCGATGAGGAACTGGCGGCGGGTGATGCGGCGGGATGGTTGTTTTTTCATCGGTTAGCCTCCTGTCGTGTGAAACGTGACCGGGGACCGGCCCTGGTGTGCTCAGTAGTTGCGCAGCACCAGCGGGAGGTAGATCGGGAAGCGCGGCTCTTTGATGCGACCGTAGACCTCGTAGGTCGTGCCGTTACGCCCGTCCTGCCACACTGTCAGCCCCCGGTTGGCCTCTGGGCTGAAGTCCCCATCGGGCCATCGTTGGTCGCCGGAGAAGACGAAGCGCGGTACGTTGCCCCCATACAGGCTGCCATCGCCGTTCACGTTCTGGCCGTAGATGTCCCAACCGGTGTCGGCGTTGCGGTTGTCCTGCCAGATGACAAAGTAGCGGCCGTAGGCCGGGATATACCGGGCGCGGGGGTACTGTTGGTACTCGGAGGCGGTGCACAAGGTGATCTCGCTCCCCAGCAGGCTGCCATCGGCTCCTACCCGCCGCCCGTAGATGTCCGCCCCGGTGGCGCCGGAATCCCGGTAGTCGTGCCAGACCACCAGGTACTCGTCGTCGTCCTCGTTCCAGGCCACGGAGGGTGCGTCCTGGGCGTCGGTGTCGTGGGCGATGAGGAACTCGCTGCCCAGGAGCGTCCCATCGGCGTCCACCCGCCGGCCGTAGATGTCCCCTTCGTCCGCCCGCTCGTCACTCCAGACGACCAGGTACTCGTCGTCGGTGGCGTTGTAATCCACCTGGGGGAGAGATTGGTCGGCGGCATTGTCCGAAATGGGGAACGCTGTGCCGAAGGGCAGGCCGTCAGAATAGACAAGGCGACCGTAGATGTCATAGTTGCCCACTCCGGCCTGGGAGGCAAAGACGACCAGGTATTGGTTGATCGTGGTGTTGTAGGCGATGGCCGGCTGGGTACTGGTGGGCACCCCATTGTATTGGTTTGCGATCAAGTAGTCAAGTGTGCCGTCAGCGTTCAACAAGCCCGCTTCGATGTTTCCGTAATCTTGATTTTCCCATACCACCAGGTAGTTTTTGTCGGTGGGGTTATAGGCGGCGACGGGGTTCACCATATCTTGAATACCATTGTCCTGCACGACGATGTTGTCGGTGATGGGGATGCCGCTGGTGAGCACGATCTGGGCATAGATGGCCGCGTTGCCACCCCGCTCATCCTGCCAGACGACGAGGAACTGCTGGTCGGTGGAGTTGTAGGCCACGCGGGGGTGCTCCTGGCTCTCCAGCGGCGCGGAGACGTTGAAATCGTGCCAGTCGAGCGCACCGGTCAACGCGCCGATGCGCTGCCCGACCACCTCCAGCCCGTCGCCGCTGCGCTGGTCCTCCCACACTGCCAGGTACTCGGCCCCCGTCTGGGTGGGCCGGACGGCCAGGGCTACGCTGCCCTGGTTGTTGGGGCCGTCGTAGATGACGAAGTTGCCCTGCCCGGCCAGGCTGCCGGTAGAGAGCACCCGCTGGCCGTAGACGTCCACGCCGCTGGTGTTCCGGTCGCGATAGTCCTCCCAGGCCACCAGCCACTGGTTGACCCGCGAGTTGTAGGCCACGTCCGGCCGGTTTTGTGCATCATCGGCGTTGGAGACGACAATCTCGCTTCCCTGCGCGTTGCCGTCCTCGTCTATGCGCCGGGCGTAGAGGTCGGTGCCGGTGGTGGCGTCGTTGCGCTTGTCCTGCCAGACCACCAGATACTCGTGGGTGCCGGAATTGAACTCGAGGTTGGGATAAGTCTGATTGGCGGCGTCGTTACAGATAGAGAAAGCGGATCCTGAAAGGGAGCCGTCGGCAGCGATGGCCTGGCCGTAGATGTCCCGGTTGTCGGCTGCCTCTTCATAGTAGTAGACGACCATGTAACTATTGCGGTTGCTGTTGTAGGCTGCCCGGGGGCCATCCCCACCGGCGGCGATGGGGAAAGCATTGGTGCCGATGAGACCACCGGACGGGGAGAGCAGTTGCCCCTCGACCCGGTCGTCGCCCGCGTCCACCCATACCACCAGGTAGTGATTGGCGTTGGGGTCGTAGACCAGGTCCCAGGGTTTCTGGTCGTTGCCGTCGGTGTTGACGGCGGTGTTGGTGCCGGAGAGGGTGCCGGTGGAGCCGACGACCTGGGCGTAGACGTCGTAGTCCGTTCCGCCCCGCTTGTCGCGCCACACGACCATGTAGTTGTGGTCGGTCGAGTTGTAGGCGACAACGGGATAACTCTGCTCGCCGGTGGCATTGGAGACCACGAAGTTATCCCCTTGCGGGATGCCACTGGCGGAAAAAAGCTGACCGTAGATGTCGGTGTCGCTTCCCCGCTCGTCCCACCAGACTACCAGGTACTCGTCCTCGTCCGGGTTGTAGGCCACGGAGGGGTCGGCCTGGTGATCCAGTGGCAGGGAGACCATGAAGTCGGGGCCGGCGCCGGTGGTTTCATCCACGTCAGATGACGCACCGGTGACCGCCAGGGGCGGAGAGAGGACGTGGTTATCGGCGAGTTGTGTTGATTGCGACAGCACGAGGACGGACGCAAAGGCCAGCAGGCCCATGGCCAAAGCAGTTGTCAGAAATAGCTTGGTTTTCATTCGAGTATTCCTTTCTTGTCTTGTGGCATGGGAGGATGGTAGCCCAGTGTACAGCAATTATAAATAGAGGAGCCAACACGGGGCAAGGGTTCTGTTTCAAGGATACTGTCTTTGGCGTTGGTCTGCCCAACGTATAGCCAACAATTGCCCAACAGTCAGGCAATTGGACAGGGCGCAGCCAATAAATGGAATGGAGGGGGGCGTTGGGGCATAGGCATCAAGCTAAGACTCCATCCGACCCTCCCCCTAGCCATCTCCCTGGCAGGCTGGCAGGGAAGGAGAATTGCCGCCCCTCACAAGTGTAGGTTTTTGCCCGGAAGGCCCGGACGTGAACGTCCGGGCTGAAAGAACGAAGCCCTGGCGGGCTAATTTAGCCCTCGGAGGGGGCTTGGCGCTTTTAGCCCGATGCTTGAGCATCGGGCTAGGCCCCCGACAGAAAAACCTATACTTGTGAAGGGGGTAGGGAGGGGTCAAAACGAGCTTTCCCAAAATCTCGCCCCCAATCCGAAACGCCCCCGGGACAGATTGACTTTTCCGGGATTCTGTGCTATACTCCAGGCAATCGTTTGCGCAATCGGTTGCGCGAGACGAAACGACGAGGGGGTGATCGCTATCGCTACCATCAGGGACGTTGCCGAACGGGCCGGGGTCTCCGTGACCACCGTCTCCCACGTGATTAACGACACTCGCTTTGTCAGTGAGGAATTGCGCGGCCGAGTGCTCCGTGCCATCGAAGAGCTGAACTATCAGCCCAGCGGGGTGGCCCGCAGCCTGCGCCGCAAGCGAACCCACACCATCGGAATGATTATCCCCGATAACACCAACCCCTTCTTCGCCGAAGTCGCCCGTGGGATCGAGGATGCCAGCTTTGAGCTGGGCTACAACGTCATCCTCTGCAACTCCGACGGCGACCTGGAGAAGGAGATGGACTACCTGGGCCTGCTCATTGAGAAGCGAGTGGATGGCCTGGTTTTCGTCTCCGCCGGCAGCAACCAGGCGACTATAGAGATGCTCTCCACCCAGGAAGTGCCGGTAGTCATCGTAGACCGCGACATCTCGGAGTTGGCGATGGATTCCGTCCTCACCGACAACCGGCGCGGTGGGTACCAGGCCACGCACTATCTGCTAACTCTGGGCCACCGGCGCATCGCCTGCATCACCGGGCCCTCACAGCTCACCCCCAGCGCCGAACGGGTCACCGGCTATCGCAACGCGCTGGAAGAGGCTGGGGTTGCGGTGGACGATTTGCTCATCCTGGCCGGCGACTTTCAAAGCCAAAGCGGGCACGAGGCCATGCGCTCCCTCCTGACCCTATCCTCCCCACCTACTGCCGTGTTCGTCTGCAACGACCTGATGGCCATCGGCGCGCTGTGTGCCGCCCACGAGGCAGGGTTGCGAGTCCCGCAACAGCTCTCTATCGTCGGCTTCGACGACATCGCCCTGGCCTCTTTTACCACCCCCCGCCTGACCACCGTCGCCCAGCCCAAATACGAAATGGGTCTTCTGGCTGCCGAGATGCTCGCCGAACGGATAAAGCACAAAGACCTATCCCCTCGACGACGATTTCTGGACGTTGAACTGATTATCCGCGATTCGTGTGCCGCCTTGCAAAGTTAAGGAGGAGTGAGATGCCAGCCCGCATTGCTGTCGTCGGCAGTTTGAATATGGATTTGGTCGTCCGTGTGCCGCGCATGCCTATTCCCGGCGAGACGCTCATTGGACATGATTTCCACGTCATTCCTGGCGGCAAGGGGGCCAATCAGGCCGTGGCTGCCGCTCGCCTGGGTGCGCAGGTG
>CAYQTW010000216.1:0-6087 GCA_964420485.1 uncultured Anaerolineales bacterium | reverse complement strand
GTCGCCGAAGGGCGACTTTGCAGGTGTAGCACGCGGTTTTAACCGCCGTGCGAAACGGAGGTCTTGACATGCACCTCGTAAGAGTCAGAATCGACAGTGACAACTATCCCACCAGCCGTTACTATCCGTTCAACGTCCCCGTTCTCAGGAAGACGCCGGAACTGGTGTTCAGAAAGCCCATCGTCTTTTTCGTGGGCGAGAACGGGTCGGGCAAGTCCACGCTGCTGGACGCGATCACTCGGAAGTGCGGTATCCATATCTGGGACAAGCCCCGGCGACACGTCGCTCACGACAATCCCTACGAGACCCGTCTGGCGGACTATGTCAGCGTGACGTGGGCCAACGGCAGTGTGCCGGGTTCGCTGTTCAGGGCCGAGACGTTTCGTGATTTTGCTGACTTTCTCGACGACGTGGCCCTGTGCGATCCCGGCCGGCTAAAGTATCACGGCGGCCACATCCTCAACACGTTGTCGCACGGCGAGGCGATCCTGAGTTACTTTGGCGGCCGTTATCACATCAAAGGGCTCTATCTCCTCGACGAACCGGAGGCCGCGTTTTCACCGTCGAGCCAGGTCAAGTTCCTGAAACTGTTACGCCGGCTGGAGGAGGCCGGCCACGCCCAATTCATCGTGGCCACCCATTCGCCAATCCTGCTGGCCTATCCCGGGGCCCAGATATTCAGTTTCGACTCGCCCCGCATCGAGGAGGTAAACTACGAGGATACCGTGCATTATAGGCTTTACAAGCAGTTCTTTACCGACCGGAGCAGTTTCCTAAAGTAGGGGCGCGGTCACCGCGCCCCTACCAGAAGAGGCCGGGGCGCACAACTGAGGAAAGGGGGGATGTTATTGAGGAAGGAAACGAGTAGGCAAGTATGCAAGTAGACAACAGGTAAACAAGTACACAATAAGGAGGAACAAAAAATGACGCAGTACAAGTATTTTCTGGAAGAAAAAGATTTGCCGACCCATTGGTACAATGTGATCCCGGACATGAAGACGCCGCCACCCCCGGACCGGCATCCGGCGACGTTTGAGATAATGACGCCTGAGGACATGGAGCCGGTCTTTCCCCACGCGCTGATTATGCAAGGGGGAAGCCAGGAGCGGTGGATCGAGATCCCGGACGAGGTGCAGGACATACTCAAGATGTGGCGTCCCTCTCCTCTCTACCGTGCCGCCCGCTGGGAAAAGGCGCTGGACACCCCGGCCAAAATCTATTACAAGTGGGAGGGTGTCAGCCCCCCAGGCAGTCACAAGCCCAATACTGCCGTGGCCCAGTGTTACTACGCCAAAGAGGAAGGCCTGGAGGGTCTCGCCACCGAGACGGGAGCAGGTCAGTGGGGTAGTGCTCTGTGTTTCGCCACCCAGTTCTTTGGCCTGAAGGTCAAGGTCTTTATGGTCACAATTAGTTATCACCAAAAGCCCTACCGACGCATCGCTATGGAGACATGGGGAGGCAATGTCATACCCAGCCCCAGTTCAGAAACAAAGGCCGGGCGGGACATCCTGGCCGTGGACCCGGAGACATCGGGCAGCCTGGGCATTGCCATCAGCGAGGCTATCGAGTACGCCGTCACTCACGATGGGTGGAGGTACTCGCTGGGCAGTGTGGTCAACTTTGTGCTCCTGCACCAGACAATCGTCGGGCTAGAGGCCAGGAAGCAGATGGAGATAGCTGGCGATTACCCGGACATCCTCATCGGCTGTGTCGGCGGCGGCAGTAACTTTGCTGGCTTGTTCCTGCCCTTTATCAAGGACAAGTTAGACGGCAGTAAGCCAGATATGCGGGTCGTCAACGTGGAGTCCACCGCCTGCCCCAGCCTGACGCGGGGCCTCTACGCCTACGATTGGGGCGACACGGCCAAGACCGGGCCGGTGGTAAAGATGCACACCGTCGGTCACAGCTTTATCCCGGCTCCCGTTCACGCGGGGGGGTTGCGCTACCACGGCATGGCGCCCATTATCTGCCGCCTGCTGGAGGACGGGTTCGTCGAAGCCCGCGCCTACCACCAGAATGAGGTCTTTGACACAGCGCATAGTTTCGCCCGCGCCGAGGGCTTTATCGTAGCCCCAGAGACGGCCCACGCGCTCCAGGCCGTCTACGACGAGGCTATGGCCTGCAAAGAGTCGGGCGAGTCAAAGGTCATTCTCTTTAACTGCAGCGGCCACGGCCACTTTGACCTGGCGGCCTACGACGCCTACCACCGCAAGGAACTCGTCGACTATGATCTGGAGGAGGAAAAGATACAGCAGGCTCTGACGGAATTGCCCCAGATCTGAGTAGACAAGAAAACAAGTAGATAGGGAAACAGAGGAACAAGTAGACAAGGGGGAGTACCCTCCTTGTCTACTTTCCACTTCCTGGTACAATCGTGGCATCAATGAGATGGAGGTGTACGTGAAAATCATCTACCGTGACAAAGAGTGGGAACTGCACGGGCGGCGGCGACAGGTGCGGGATGTGATCAAAAAAGTCGGGCTTGTTCCCCACGCGGTGCTCGCCGTGCGCGATGGCAAACTGCTGACCGAAGACGTGATGCTGGAAGATGGCGACGAGGTCAAACTCGTCGCCGTGATTTCGGGGGGCTGACGATGAAGTGTCGCAAGTGTGGCCGTCCGGCGGTTTTTAATATGCGCCAGCACAAACTGGCGCTCTGCGAGGTCCACTACCCAGAGTGGTTCGTCGCCCAGACGCAGCGGTTCATCGAAAAGTATCGCATGTTCGGCCCTGACGAGCGCGTGCTGGTGGCGGTCTCTGGCGGAAAGGATAGCCTGGCTCTGTGGGACGTGCTTCTGCAACTGGGCTACCAGGCCGACGGGCTGTACATCAACCTGGGGATTGACGACTACTCGGCTGCCTCGTGCGAAAAAGTCGAGCAATTTGCAGCGCAGCGGCCCGAGGCCCAGTTCACGATAGTGGATATCAAGGCCGAGTACGGAGAGACGCTGCCGCAGGTAGCGCGGCGAGTGCGGCGCGGGCGCGGCAAGCCCTGCTCCGTTTGTGGGCTGATCAAGCGGCACGTGATGAACCGTATCACCCGCGACGGCGGCTACGACGCGCTGGCAACCGGTCACAATCTGGACGACGAGGTAGCAGTGCTCTTTGGCAACGTTCTGCACTGGCAGACGGGCTACATCGCCCGCCAGGCTCCGGTTCTCCCGGCATCAAGCGCGGGATTGGCCCGCAAGGTCAAACCTTTTTGCCGCTTTTACGAGCGAGAGACGGCGGCCTACGCGCTCATCACCGACATTGATTATATCTACGCCGAGTGCCCCTACGCTGTGGGCGCGACCAGCCTGCGCCACAAGGGGCTCCTCAACCAGATGGAGGAGGAGTCGCCGGGAACAAAGTTGCACTTTTACCTGGGCTTCCTGCGGGCGCGGAAGGCGGGCTTCTTCCGCGAGCAGGTCACAGAGGTAGAGTTGCACCCGTGCACCAACTGTGGCCAGCCGACGAGCGCGCCGGGGTTGTGCGCGTTTTGCCGGTTGTGGGGGTAAGAGGCTGCGTCAGGTCGTGGTTATACGTCTCGGTGAGCAGTTCGCCCCGCCACGAGACCAACCCCGGCTGCCCCTGTGTCTCGTAGAGCACGCGATCTACCACCGCCTGCTCCATCTCCTGCCCGCTCTCTTGCTCGTACCAACGGAACACCTCGCTAACGCCATGCTGCCGCCGGTGTGCCCCATCCGCCTGGACGACCTGAACTCGATGGGAGTGATCCGTAACGTCGCCGAAAGCGACATGATCGTTTTGAGCGTATCATCTCAATATTCTGGGGCACTTTTAACGTAGCCGCGCTTTCCATAGCGCGTTATGCCCGCGAGGTATGGAAACCTCGGCTACATTGCCCCACTTTATTGAGCAGATACTTTTGAGCGACGCTCAACACTGGGCAGAGAGCGACGCCAATCCAGACCCAGACGCCAGACGGAAACTGGTGGAGATTTACGGGAGCGACACCGCCGGGGACATTGAAAACGGGGGCTTGTTGTTTGCTTTGACACGTAATGCATAACAGTGTAAAATATCCTCACCAGCCGGCGACTCGGGAACGTCCAAGTTGGGACAGACCCCCTCTGGTAAAATAGAAGCAGACATAAGCGACGAGCAAAGAGCACCATCACTCTGGGACATGAGGTAGAGCAAACATGGACGAATATTCCAAATTAATGGCCAGACAGCGTGTAAAAGTCACCTGGATGATAGTAGTCGGGTTCATTGTCCTCATCTTGTGTGTCGGAGCAGTGCTATCTGCATACAGGTTGTTTCGGTCCACGCCAGAGCCAACTGCCACGTTGCCAGCCACCGTTGTGCCGCCGACTTGCACAGTGACGCCCACGCCAATTGCCACATCACCAGTTGTGACGATCACGCCAACGCTGACGGACACTCCCCCACCGACCCAAACACCCACGCCCATTTCAACCGCCACGCCGACGCCAGAACCCTTCCCCACTCCGCTGTCCGACCCCCAGGGCGACGTGGTGGCCTACGGAAGCGGAGAGCCGATCGAGGGAGTCCCTGCTGGCGTTGACATTAGCGCCGCCAGCGTGGACGCCGACCTGCGAGTAGTGCTGCAGCCTGCCGGGGGAGTGCCGGCGGAATTGGCCGCATGGGCCGCCGAGGACGAGGTGCTGCTGTGGATATCGCTCTACGATCCAGTCCCCGACCCGCCAACAGTGTTCACCGACTGGCTCTTTGTGCTGGACATGGACGGGGACGTGACCACTGGCCGCCCGACGGGTGCAGTGCGCATCAACCCTGACCTGGGATACGAGGTAGCCATCGGTGTCTCGTACAACAATGTCAGCGCAGAGTACGAATCCTACTTTCTGGTGTGGGACCAGGCTCAACAGGCCCTGGTGTCAAAGCCTGACGCGCCGCGCTTTGTCCTGGCTGAGACGCGCGCATTGATCGGGTTGGCCCTGCCGCTAGAGACCCTGACGGAAAATGTGGAACAGACCGCCGGCGTGACGCTCGTGCCTGGAGACGTAAAGGGTCGGGCGGCGGTGCAATCCTACGCACAGGGACAAAAGGTGATAGACTTTTGCCCCAACCTGCCCGATTAGGGCCGTGAAAATCCAGTTCCCATTCCGAGTTCTTGGATCACCCCCGCTTTGATAATCCGTCAATGTCCTGGAATCCGTGTTCTCGTGAGGAATGGCACGCATGGTTCTCCGTGCAGGCCGGCTGGACCCAGCCGACGCGCACGCGGCTCTACCAGCAGGCCGGCTTGGCCCAGGCTCGCGCCGTCCTCGAGGTCGGCTGTGGCACCGGCGTCATCGCAGGTGAGTTGGCCCGCCTCAGTTCTGCCCGTGTGATGGGGTTGGACGTGGACGCGGAGAGGCTAACCCTTGCCGGAGAGCAGGGAGGCGGCGTGACCTACGTGCAAGGGGATGCCCACACCCTCCCGTTCCCCGGCGGCTGCTTCGACGTCGTCGTGTGCCACTACCTGCTCCTGTGGCTGGCGGTCCCAGCGCAGGGGGTGCGGGAGATGGCCCGGGTGGTCCGGCCTGGAGGCCGCATTCTGGCCTGCGCTGAGCCCGACTATAGCGGCCGGGTGGACTATCCCCCCGAGTTGGCACCGCTAGGCTGGCTTCAGGCCGAGGCGCTGCGCCGGCAGGGGGCCGATCCCGAGATGGGGCGACGGCTGGGAGAACTGTTCGCGGAGGCCGGCCTCCAGGCAACAGTGGGAGTGATGGCAGGCCGCTGGCGTCTCCCGGCTTCCCCCGACGCCGAGTTCGATGCCGAGTGGGCTATGCGGGAGCGTGACTTGGCCGGTCTACTCTCACCGGATGAACTGCGCCGGCTGCGTTCCGCCGACCGCCAGGCGCTGGCAGAAGGGCGACGCATCCTCTTCGTCCCTACTTTCTATGCTCTGGGAAAAAAGCCGGGGGGCTGGGGGACTGGGGTGATTCGAGTTGACAGTCCGACAGTGGGGTGCTATACTCGGAGAAACAATACAACCTGAATCGAGATTGTGCGTAGAATTGGTAGGGATTCAATGTCATCAAGAGATGAGAACCAGACCAAAGACCTGCCAGGTTTTATGAGGCACTTTCGAACGGAAATACACTGTTAATCGTG
>CAYQTW010000215.1:4433-6100 GCA_964420485.1 uncultured Anaerolineales bacterium | reverse complement strand
AGGAGAACAACATGCCTCTCGTAACGGAAGCATTGCTCAATCTGCTGCGCAAGCAGGTAAAAGACCACTCCACTGTCGTCTGGTTTGACCCGGAGAAAGCATACCTGGCTCTGGCCCGCACGCTGGAGCCGGATGCGGTGGCTGACGCCGCAGTCCAGCGCTACGACCCGGAACGGGGCTTTGTCTGGCTGCGCCGCCAGTTGGAACCGCTCTGGGAGGAGCGAACCGATCCACCCCGGCTGCTCATCTACGTGCCTCTGGCCCAGGCCGAGACGCACGACGCGCTGGTGGAGTTCGAGGTCGCCGGGGTGGTGGTACGGCCGGGCCAGCAGCCTCCGGAGCAGAACACCGCCCTGGCCGCCGTCGCCCGCCGGTCGCTGGGGGCGGTGTTCCCGCCGGCAGCCCTGGAGGAAATCGTGGCCCAGGTCGAGGCCGGGCAGTTGTCCCTGGCAGAGTTGGACCAGTTGGCCGAAAAGGGCGCCGAAGCGCAGACCGGCGCGGTGGCCGTCATCTTTGGCAGCGGCAACGTCTCGGATGTGGCGCTCCGCTTTCTGTCCGACCCGGCGCTGGACAGTGAAATCGAGGCCCGGCAAGCCCTCGACAGCCTGGCGGGGCTGCTATCCGATGCGCTGGGTGTCGCGCTCCCGGCAGACCAGGGGCCCACACCGCTGCGGGCGCAACTGGCCCGCCAGGTGCTGGTCACCGACTTGATCGAACCGCTGGGGGACAGTGTGCCGCAGTCGCTGCGCACTTTTGCCGTCGCCGAGCGGCCGGTGGCCCGCCAGGCGGCCGTGCACCTGGCCCAGGCCTGGCGGGTGCGGCGGGATCTGGCCGAGTCCTACGTCCATTGGGCCGGGCGGGTGCAGGCCGAGATCGGGGCGGGATCGCTAGACTTGTCTCTGGATGCCCTGGCCCGCAGCGAGACCTTTGCCGCTGGCGAAGTCCGCCTGCAAAGGGAGGTCGAAACAGCGCTGGCAAAGCGGCCTGCCTTGCGCCTGGTCGAACTGGCCGAGGCGCGGCCGTGGTGCGCGCTGGATACCGCCCAGCGCCACCTGGAGCGCGATTTCCACCGCTTCGAACTCGACGTTCGGCAGCACGAGTCGCTGATCCAGTTGGTAGCCTTGGCCCGCCGGCGCTACGCGGCCGTGTCAGATCGTCTGACGGAACTCTTCACCCAGGCCTACGCCGCCGGCGGGTTCGAACTTGCCAATGTGCTGCTCCAGGCCGACGTCTATCGGGAGTTCGTGGCCCCAGCAGTAAAGGCTGGGCGCGTGGCATACATCCTGGTGGACGCGCTGCGCTTTGAGATGGCCCGCGAACTGGGCAGTATCTTGAATTGGAAATCGGAACTGTCGCCAGCACTGGCTACGCCGCCCACCATCACCGAGATTGGTATGGCCGCTCTCTTGCCCGGCGCGGAAAAGGGTCTGACGGTGACCTCTACCAGCGGGAACAAACTCGCTGCCGTCGTCGCCGGCAAGACACTGAGGACGCGCCAGGATCGATTGACTCACCTCAGAGAGACCGTGGGCCAAAAGATAAAAGTAGTTGTGACCAGGCTGAATCAACTGGCCCCGCTATCGGACAAACAACTGAGCCAGGTCATCAAAGCGACCGATCTCGTCGTGGTCACGGCAACGGAAGAGATTGATGGCCTGTGCGAAAAC
>CAYQTW010000215.1:0-4423 GCA_964420485.1 uncultured Anaerolineales bacterium | reverse complement strand
GTCCTCAACCAACTCCGCCGGGCGATCAAGGCGCTCTTTGTCCTGGGAATCGAGACGGTCGTCATCAGCGCCGACCACGGCTATCTCTTTGGCGAAAAGCTGGCCAGCGGTGACAGGATCGACGCACCGGGAGGCAAGACGGCGATCCTCAAGCGGCGGGTGTGGGTCGGCCAGGGTGGCGCGGAGGCGCCCGCTTTTCTGCGCGCACCGCTGTCTGCCTTTGGCATCGGCGGCGAACTCGAGATCGCCACCCCGTGGAATCTGTCTTGCTTCAAGGTGAGAGGCGGCGCTACAGAGTATTTCCACGGCGGCCTGTCATTGCCAGAACTGGTGGTGCCGGTGCTGACCGTCCGCCCGGCGGTCACTCGGGCGCCAGCCGCAGCCGCTCGCGTGCAATGGACGCTCACGCTTGGCAGCCAGACCATATCCACGCGCTTTCTCTCCGTCACGGTCGAGGGCCGCTCGGAAGAGTTGTTGCCAATCGAGCCACCGGCGATCCGGGTCCAAGTGCGGGCTGGTGACCAATCTATCTCCGTGCCAGTGTCTGCTTCCCACGGCTTCCAGGAGGCGACCAGGGACGTCCAACTGGCGCTGGATGACAAAGAGCCTCGGAAACTTGGCAAAAACACCATCACACTCATGATCACTGAGACGCCGCCGGTAGACGAGGTGACAGTTCACTTGTTAGATGGGACCACTGGCATTAGTCTAGCACGCCTGGATCATGTCCCGTTCTCCATCGTGTTGTGAGGGCAGTATACTTTACGCATTACTTTTGAGGTGACAAGATGCCGGAACTGGACCGTAAGGTAAACGAGATCTTTGCGGGCAAGGTGGTGCGCAAGGACCTGGTGCGCCAGGTCAAGGTGGGAGCCAACGTGCCGACGTACGTGCTAGAGTATCTGCTGGGCAAGTACTGTGCCACGGACGATCCCATCGCGGTAGAGGCGGGCCTGCGTCTGGTGCGCAATACCCTGGCCGACCACATCATCCGGCCCGACGAGGCGATGAAGGCCCAGTCGCGGGTGAAAGAACGGGGCCAGCAGCGGTACATTGACAAAGTGCTGGTGCGACTGGACGGCACCAAGTATTGGGCTGAGGTGGTGAATTTCGGCAACCGCTTCATTCACATCCCCGATACCTTTGTGCGGCGCTACGAGCGGTTGCTGGAGGGAGGCGTCTGGACTCAGGTGGACATCGAGTTTCGTCCTGACGAGGATGTCGGCGGCAAGACGCGGCCCTTTTTCATCACCGACCTCAAGCCGATTCAGGTGGCCGCGTTCAGTCTGGACGACTATTGCGCCGCGCGGGCCGAACTGACGACCGATGAGTGGCTCGACCTGCTGATCCGCTCGATTGGGTTTGAGCCGTCTGCCTTCGAGCGGCGGGTCAAACTGCTCATGTTGATGCGGTTGGTGCCCATGGCCCAGCGCAACTATAACCTGATCGAACTGGGTCCCAGGGGCACCGGCAAGTCGTATGTCTATCGCGATTTATCGCCTTATGCGATCTTGATCTCCGGCGGCAAGACGACCGTGGCCAATCTCTTTTACAACATGAGCACGCGCCGGGTGGGCCTGGTGGGAATGTGGGACGTGGTCGCCTTCGACGAGGTGGCCGGCATTAGCTTCAGCGACAAGACGGCCATCCAGATACTGAAGGACTATATGGAGAGCGGCAGCTTTAGCCGAGGGCGGGAAGAGTTAGTCGCGGAAGCCTCGATGGTCTTTAACGGCAACATCAACCAGCCGGTTGACGTGCTGGTCCGCGCCGGCACACTGTTTCAGCCTCTCCCGGAGGATATGCAGGACATGGCGCTGATTGATCGCTTGCATTTCTACCTGCCGGGCTGGGAGATGCCCAAGATGCGCAACGAGTTCTTTACCGACCACTACGGCTTTGTGATTGACTACCTGGCCGAAGCGCTGCGCGAGCTGCGCCGGCAGAACTATACAGATGCATTTGACCGCTACTTTAGCCTGGGCAGCGATCTGAACACGCGCGATGCCAGAGCCGTGCGCCGCACCGTATCCGGTCTGGTCAAGCTCCTACATCCTGGCGGTGACGCAAGCCGGGAGGAGGTTCAGGAATACCTGGAACTGGCTTTGGAAGGGCGTCGTCGCGTCAAAGAGCAGTTGAAAAAGATGGGCGCGTTCGAATACTACCAGACGTCCTTCTCCTACGTAGATACCCAGGCGATGCAGGAGCACTTTGTCGGCGTGCCGGAGGAGGGCGGTCGGCAACTGATCAGCCAGGATCCGATGCCGCCGGGCAGTGTCTACACGGCTGCTCTGACCGACAGCGACAAGGTGGCGTTACACCGCATCGAGGTCGGCCGTATGAGCGGTTCGGGCAGGCTGCGCATCACCGGCAGTCCTGACCGGGCGATGAAAGACTCGATTATCACCGCCTTTGACTATATCAAGGCCAACAAAACACGTCTGGGGATCGAGCGTGACGTGGATAGCTATGACTTTCACGTCCAGATCGTAGACCTAATGTACAGCAAGGAGGGGGCGCAGGTGGGCGTAGCGTTCTTTGTGGCCCTCTATTCCCTGCTGCGCGACAAACCGGTGCAGGCCGGCCTGGTCGTTCTGGGAGAAATGACCATCCAGGGCAACATCTTGCCGGTGCGTTCGTTGGTGGAACCGCTGCAAGTGATTGTGGACAATGGCGCCAAGCGTGTATTGATTCCGGTCAGCAACCGGCGCCACTTTATGGAGGTACCGCCCGACGTGCTGGAACGGGTGGACATGATCTTTTACTCAGAGCCACTGGCGGCGGCGCTAAAGGCTTTGGGGATGGGGTAGCAAAATGTTCAAAAAGTGGAGACCATCGAACGAACCCACCCGCTACGACGAGGCGCGGGTGGCGCAATTAGAACCAATCGAGACCGAACTCGTCAAGTTGGGGTTGCCCCTCGTTCGTTTTCGCAAGATCAGCGGCATCCTCAATGCCCTCGAAATGCAGATTGAGGACGGTGGCGATAACCCGCAAGTCAATGTCCTGTTGCTAGAAGCACTGCGGGAGGGTGTCAAGCACCAGGTCGGCAAGCGTCGGGCCAAGGCCGCCCTGCGTGCCATAGATGCCTTTCACTTGAAAGAAATTAGACACTGGAAGCAGGTGAAAGCGGGCGTCGTGCCGCCCATCGAGTTGACACCGGAGGAGCGGCTCGATAACCTGATGCAGGAGGGGTACAAGTCATTGGACTGTGACCTGTGGCTCGAGGCGTGGGAGATGGTTAAACAGATGGCCACACCCCAGATGCGCACCGTCATTGCCTTTGACGATGCCCACCCCGGCCTGACGCAATTCGTGAGCAACTGGTGCTCCGATTTGGAGATGGAACTGCACAACGCTGGTCTCGATGACCCCGTCTACCGAGAACATCGGCTGCGCTACGCCCGCGAATTTCTGGCCCAGTTTCCCGACGAGGACGCCAATCGCTACGTCAATTTTCTGCGGGCGCAGGGTGAGGCGCTGTGGAACCTGGGACGACGAGCCGAGGCTGAGGCAGTCTACGAGGAACTGGTCGAGCGTCTCCCAGACGAGGGGTGGGGATACATTGGCTGGTCAGATCACTACTGGCTTTGGAAATCTCCCGAGCCGAAAGAGTACGAGAGGGCCGAAGCGATTCTGCAACGCGCCCTGGCGCGCCCCAACTTGTGTGATCGTGACGATGTGCTGGAGCGGCTGGCGAGTCTGCACGAGGAATGGGACCAGTTGGAAAAAAAAGTTTCTGACGCCGCTGAACCAGTCAGCCCGGCGTCAAAACCCAAGCAGGCTTCGAAGCGCAAGCGTAAAAGACAAAGACGTTCGCAGGAGAGCGAAAACGCGACCGGAGGGCACCGGGTTCAGGGTAGGTGATTCCGTGGTCGTCAAGCCACCTGACGATGACAACCGAAATACCTTGATCAGCATGATGGAGTGAGTATGGATTACAAGAAAGCATCTACGACGGAACTGGTCGGTGCGCTGTGTGAACAGGAGCGCCATCCCGACCTGAAACTGATCCGGGCTCTGTTGGAGCGAGGGGATGAGGTTATTCCTGATCTCATCGAGGTCGTCGAGTGTGACACAGACTGGCCGCAGATTCACGCTGCGCTGTTGCTGTGCGAACTAGAGGCCGAGTCATCATTGCCTGCCTTGCGGCGGGCCATCAGTATGCCTGAGCGCCAAGATTTGGCCGATTGGCTAACCAACGATGCGCTGGAAAAGTTCGGCCCGGCAGCGCTGGATATGCTGGAGGCCATTGCCGCCGATAGAGCAGTGGAGTGGTACCCCCGTGCTGTGGCTTGCCGGGTGATGATGACCGTGGCTCTCCGTCATCCCGAAACCTACGATCGCGTCACGGCTTTTCTGCGTAGCCTGCCTCGAAAATAAATGACACTTAAACGGTGGCCACTTGAAGCTCAATTCGAAC
>CAYQTW010000214.1:0-6137 GCA_964420485.1 uncultured Anaerolineales bacterium | reverse complement strand
AGCAGCATCAGGCCAACCAGCAGAGGGACGGGACGGACGTGGCGGCGGAAGAGCACCACGATCACCGCCAGGATGAAAAAAAACGCCAGGCCGCCCAGGTGGAGGCTCACCAGACACCCGGCCGCCACCAACGCGCCCGCCAGCGCCCAGTACTTGCGACGCACTACTAATGCCAGGACTGCGGCGACGAAGAGCAGCGTGAGGGCCGGCAGGTTTTCCGCCCAGATCTTGCGGCTGTGGAAGACTGCCCACGGGCTGGCGGCAAAGAGGAGCGCCGCCAGCGCCCCCACCCGCCAGCCAAAGTAGGTCCGCCCGACCCAGTAGGTCAGTCCCACTGACGCCACGCCCAGGAGCGCCACCCAGCCTGCCGCCAGCCGGGGGTCACGCGAAAGGGCGTAGGGCAGCGCCAAGATATAATTCATCAGCGGCGGGTTGTGGGGGCCTCGAGAACTGACTACCCCGATTGCTGGGAAACGTCCCTCGTGGGCAATCGCCAGCGCGCTGCGGGAGGTCGCTGCCTCGTCCAGTTTGAACTCGGCCAGGTCGAGCCGAGTGAGACGCAGGCCGGCGGCCAGCAGGAGGATGGCGATGAGCAATGAGCAATGGAACAATGAACGATGAGACAAGCGCCATTCGCTATTCGACATTCGTTACTTTCTCCTGTTCCGCCCGCTCCCGCATTGTCTGGCGCAACGTTTCGATGTCATGCGGCACCAGGTAGGCGGTGAAGGCGAAGAAGAACGAGCACAGTATCCAGGTGGAGATGCAGATGAACCGTCTTTGCTTGTGGTCAGAAACGCCGAGACGAATCCGGCAATGTCGTCTTTATCGGTCGCAACCCAGAGTGCGCAAGCATTACCTTTTATCTGATCTTGGCATACATCGGTCAGGATGTCCCGCTCCCAGACGTCATGAACGACGGCGGCTACTCCTTTTATGTCGGTTGAGGCAGCCCGGCGAAGATTAGTCAAAGTCTATCTTTCCAAGAATATGCTGCTCGTACCACTCGACCATTTTCTCCACACCTTCTCTCAGCGTGGTGGCTGGATCGTAGCCCAATAGCCGGCGCGCTTTTTCGATATTGGCGTGTGTCTTTAACTGGTCTCCCGCTCTTCTGGGAACCCGCACTATCTTGGCCGGCTTGCCGATGACCTCCTCCACAGTCCTCATCGCCTCTTTTGTGGTGAGAGTGACGTCTGTGCCGATGTTGAAAACCTCGCCGGTGCATCTGTCAAAATTGTCCAGTGCTGCCACCATCCCATCTATGGCATCCTCGATGTAAGTATAACTTCGCAGGTGGTGTTCGCTGCCTTCGCACAGCGGGAATTCTCTGTCTTGAAGAATGTAACTAATCAGTTTAAAGTACAGTTTGTCCGGTCGCTCACGCGGGCCATACACGGAGAACAGCCGCAATGAACAGGCCGGCAATCCTTGATCGCGCGTGTGTGCCAGCACGAGCTGTTCTGCGGCCAGTTTGGTGACGCCGTAATACGATGTGGGCCTGGGCTCTGTCGTCTCGTCCCCGGTGGCGTCGGCCCCGTAGACGGATGATGTGGAGATGTTGATGAATCCGCGAAACGAAGGAGATTGTTTCACAGCCTCCAGCAACCGGTACGTGGCCGTGATGTTGTTTCTCGCGTAGGTCTCGAACGCGGTCGTGGTGGATATCCCTGGTTGTGCCGCCGCGTGATACACAATTTCGACGTCTCTGACGGCTGAACCAAGGTCATCCTCTGCCAAATCGAGGGGCAGAAAAACGACGCCTTTGTCTTTGATCTGACCAGCGTACAGTTCCTTGAGCGCCCTGGCGTAGTAATCTGTAAAACAATCCAGCCCGCGCACAGAATGGCCCAGGTCAATCAATCGCTCCGCCAGGTGAGACCCGATGAAACCTGCCGCACCTGTCACGAGAATGTTCATAGGAACCCTCCTATTTGCTAAACCGATGTCGTCAAGACTTGAGGCATGTTCTCTCCGCTGTTGGGGGATATTACCGTTAATCGCCACATATCACGCCAAAGAGAAAAAGTCACACACTAAGCCAGGCATACCGGGCGTTTCGGCAGAATGCATTCTATCCAGGTTGCCCGATGAGACCTCTGAGGTTTGGGCAGCATATTTGGTTGGGAAAGCGAACATTGTGCCGCCAACAACTTGATGAGGGACACAAATCTATAAACCTCGGAGGTCTTGCCCCACTTTATTACTTTTTCCGTTTGGCGTATTGACTGGTCATAACTCCCCTGAGAAGTATCATCTCAATATTCTGGGGCACTTTTAACGTAGCCGCGCTTTCCATAGCGCGTTATGCCCGCGAGGTATGGAAACCTCGGCTACATTGCCCCACTTTATTGAGCAGATACCCTGAGAACACGGATCGGTAGGATTGGCGGATCGGGACCGGCTTGATATGTCATTGCTGCTACTCACAGAATCGTCTCTCTGGGAAGTATATCACGATTGGCGCGTCCTGCAACCTTTTGCGCACGTGACAGGAATACGCTTGTGTGCTATAATTTGCCTCAACCAAAAACGCGAGGAGCGTATCATGTCGAAAACGAAACATGTAGCGCCTTATGGTTCCTGGAAATCGCCGATCACTTCGGACCTGATCGTCTCGGAAACGATTGGGCTGGGGCAGATTGTGCTCGATGGTGAGGACATTTACTGGAGCGAGATGCGCCCGGCAGAAAGCGGCCGGTACGTCGTCGTGCGCCGGACTCCAGACGGACAGACTGCCGATGTCACGCCACCCCCCTTCAACGCCCGCACACGGGTACACGAGTACGGAGGCGGGGCTTTTGCCGTCGCCGACGGCACGGTCTATTTTTCAAACTTTGTCGACCAGCGGCTTTACCGCCAGGATCCCGGCGCCCAGCCGCAGCCGATCACGCCCGATGCTGCCCTGCGCTACGCCGACGGCGTGGTGGATCGCCGCCGGGGACGGATGGTCTGCGTGCGCGAGGATCACACCGCTGCCGGGCGCGAAGCGGTCAACACTCTGGTGAGCCTGGATCTCACGGGGGGCCAGGAAGCGCAGGTGCTCATCTCTGGGAATGACTTTTATTCCTCCCCGCGCCTCAGCCCCGATGGTTCCCACCTGGCATGGCTCACCTGGAATCACCCGAACATGCCCTGGGATGGCACTGAACTGTGGGTCGCCAAGTTGCAGGCCGATGGCTCCCTGAGGCGCACCGAGCAAGTGGCAGGCGGTGTCAGCGAATCCATCTTTCAGCCCGAGTGGTCGCCGGATGGTGTTCTGTACTTTGTCTCTGACCGGACTGGGTGGTGGAATCTCTACCGCTGGCGTGACGGGCAAGTCGAGCCCCTCGTCGAGATGGAGGCCGAGTTCGGAGAACCGCAGTGGGTTTTCGGGATGTCAACTTATGCCTTCGAGTCGGCCAGTCGCATCTTGTGCGCTTACACCCGGCAAGGGGACTGGCGCCTGGCGAGCCTCGACACGACGACGCGCATGCTGGAACCTATTGAGACCCCATACTCGGAGATTGGCGGCCTGCGGGCCGGGCCGGGAGAGGTGGTGTTCCGCGCCGGCTCACCAACAGAGTTCACCTCCATCGTGCGGTTCGATCTTGCCACGGGGCATTTCGAGGCCCTACGTCGCTCCAACGGGGTGGTCATTGACGCCGGCTACCTGTCAACCCCGCAAGCGATCGAGTTCCCGACAGAGCACGGACTGACGGCGCACGCCTTCTTTTATCCACCCCGGAACCGGGACTATGTCGCGCCGCCGGGCGAGCGGCCGCCCCTCCTGGTGATGAGCCACGGCGGGCCTACATCGGCCGCCTCCAGCACGCTCAGCCTGATGATCCAATACTGGACCAGTCGCGGAATCGCTATCCTCGACGTGAACTATGGCGGCAGCACCGGCTATGGGCGGGCGTACCAGCAGCGGCTCGGGGGACAATGGGGCGTCATGGATGTGGATGACTGCGTGAACGGCGCGCGTTATCTCGTCGAACGGGGCGAGGTGGATGGCGAGCGGCTGGCTATTCGGGGTGGCAGCGCGGGCGGCTATACGACCCTGTGCGCGCTCACCTTTCGTGACTTTTTCGCGGCGGGCGCGAGTCATTTTGGGCTCAGTGAACTGGAGGTATTTACCCAGGACACCCACAAGTTCGAGTCGCGTTACTTGGACTGGCTGATTGGGCCGTACCCCGAATGCAAGGGCCTCTACCGGGAGCGCTCGCCGATCCATTTCACCGACCGCCTCTCGTGTCCAGTGATATTCTTTCAAGGGCTCGAGGACAAGGTCGTGCCGCCCAACCAGGCCGAGTTAATGGTCGAGGCGCTGCGCCGGAAGGGGTTGCCCGTCGCATACATTTCCTTCGAGGGTGAGCAGCACGGCTTTCGCCGCGCCGAGAACATCAAGCGTGCGCTGGATGCTGAACTCGATTTCTACTCCCGGGTTCTCGGCTTTGCGCTCGCCGATCCGGTGGAGCCGGCGCCAATCGAGAACCTGTAGGAAACATCCTGGCCAAGTCCCCAAAAGTAGCGAACACCGGCGACTCAGTCGCCGGTGTTCTGTTTGTGGCAAGCCGGATTTGTTTTCTAGTCAAAGAGCGTCTGCAGTCGCATCGCCGCCGACATATCCCCCTCGACCTTGAGCCGGCCCTGCATAAAGGCAGCCATCGGGCTCAGGTCGCCGTTGAGCAGCGATGTCAAATCTGCGGCCGTCATTTTTAGCGTCACGGTGGGCGTTACCTCGGATCCCTCGGCAACGCCGAGTTGGCCGTTGGCGATGGTCACCGTCCACTGCCCGCCTCCCTCGCCCGAGAGATCGAACAGCACGATTTCATCTATCCCGGTCAGTTTCTCGGGGCCAACCGATCCCGGTAGCGCCTCTAGCGCCTGGGCTGCACTTGTGAATTGGGGCATTTTTATCCTCCTGAGAGATTCTAGTTTCCCTTACTTGACCCCCATGCCGCAGTCAACAATCCGTTAATGTCCTGCAATCCGCGTTCTGTCCCAATGCCGCGGTCAGTTCCTCAGTACTAGCGGCAGGTAGACCTTGTGTCCCCCTACAATCGCGACACTGCTGTTGTTGTTGGGGGTGTCATCCTCAGTGTCCGAAATGGTAGCCCTGTTGACAAACGCAAAGTTGCTCGCCAGGCCAGGGTCAATCTGACCGTAGATAGTGATCACGCCGCTTGCTCCTATCCCCAGTGGCGCGACGCTCCACACGTATGGAGGGGGACCGCCGGGCGGCGTGATCGCCAACGTGCTGGCAAAGGTCGGGGTCAACACTTGGGGGGGCAGGATGTCGGTGACGACCACGTGCGTGGCTGTCTTGTTGCCGTTGTTGGCGATGGTGAGAGTGAAAGTGATAGGATCGCCGGGAACCAAGTCGTGGCCGGTGGCTCGCTTGATGATACTGACATCCGGCGCGGGGGGGACATTCACGGTAAAGCCATCGTCCAGTTGACCGGTTTGACTGTCAGGATTAGTGACCACCACGTTCCATTGCCCGGAGGCTGCGCCAGCCAAGTTAAAGTCGCAGGTGATCTTTGACGCACTCTCCACGTTTACGCCAGTGGCGTTGATGTTCGACTGGCCCGACTGGGTCAGTTTGACGGTGGCCCCCGATTGAAAGTCGCTGCCGGCCAGGTTGGTGATATGGACGACGCCGGTATTGAACCCGCTGCTGGGCGTGATGCTCGTCACCGTCGGGGCTGGTGCGACGCTCGTGCTCGTGCGCAAACGAATGGCAGCGTCGCTGTTCAAGACTGTTCCCAGGTCGGTCCACGAACCACTGCTGCCCGAGAGGCTAATATACGTGTGTCCTGTTTCAATTGTCCCATTCTTGTCGACCACGACAGGATACCCGTAACTGGCATTAGTGAACTTTACCACTGCAACGACGTCGTCACTGCTGGTCACGGCCAGAGGGGAATCCAATTCCACGGAATGGTAGCCAGCCTCGCCAAATGAGTTATTCTCCTTGCTGGTCAGTAGATTACTGAGCGTTGTCCCGTTAAAGTCGTCGTAAATGTAGATGTCAACGTCTGTCGTTTCATCCGCGGTCCAGAACTCGACTCGCGTGACGTTCGTGTTGCTGGGGGGAATGAACTTGGCCAGACCCCACGCGGTTGTGTTACCGCCCCCCGTCTCCCCGTAGC
>CAYQTW010000213.1:0-6157 GCA_964420485.1 uncultured Anaerolineales bacterium | reverse complement strand
AAAGCTCTGGCGGAAACCTGGCAGGTCTTTACAATCCTTAACTTGATGACATTGAATCACATCATGATGTGTTTTGATCGCATCATGATGTGTTTCCAGATTTGCTCAACGAGTAATAGGCGCTACGCCCTTGGCCGCAGAGTTCCAGCAGGCCATCGTCACACAACCTTTTCAGCAGGCGGTATGCTTGTTGTTGGGTGATCTGGCACAAGTCCATCACTTGCCCTCGCGTGATGCGCCTCTCTGGGCTGCCCTTGATCGCATTGATGACCATTTCCCGTTGCTGGATGCGGTCAAAGCCCCGCGCGCGGACGTAGGCGGAGACGCCGCCTAATCGTTGATACAGAGAGGCAGACAGGTGGTAAACCCGGCCGCGCTTTTCTCCACGCGCTTCGACCAGTCCCCGTTCGTGGAGCAACTCTAGTACCCTGCGCCCCTCGGCGACTCCTTTCTGGATCAACTTCCCGGCTCGCTCCGAGTCCGTCCGGCGCTCGTAGAACAACTCGTTGATCACCACGAGTTCGTCCAGGCTCAAAGGCTGTCCGGCTTTGTCTTGCTCGTAGACAAAGGCTGCGAACTCTAGCGACGATTTTCCGCCCAAAAGTATCACGCGGACCCCGTCGGCATCGCTGCGGGTGTAATCGGGGACCGGACGGCCATAGCGCAGTTGTCCAAGGTAGATTTTGTCCACCCCCTGCCCGTTTGCTCGATGAGGCCAATGCGCTTGAAAGCCGCCGCCAGGCGCGGGCTGCGGGGTTTGGGTTCGTGGACCAACAAATTATCCAGCGTGATGCCGGCGGGAAAGCCGCCAGGATTGGTGATCAGCATCCGGTCGGGATACCATTGCACGTAAACCGCGCCCAGACGGGCATAGTCGCGGTGCAGAATCGCGTTGTTGAAAGCCTCGCGGAACCCTTCGGGCGAGTAATCCGGCACGGGCAGGCGAATCATCCCGACCGTGATCTCTTCTTCCTCGTTGCGGGCGAAAAACCGCGTTTCGATCTCCTCGATCACGCGGAGCAGCGGGCCTGTGAGCGTATCGTTCACCCGCACGTCACCCTGGGCGTCAATGACCTGGAAATGTACTGCGTGCGTCGGAAGTAAATCCCGCAAAGCCTCCTCTCGTCCCAGGAGCAGCAGCCCCGCCACGTTGGGCACGAGGCGCTGGCCTTGGGTCTCGACCAACTGCAGCGCCTTGGCCGCATCCTCGTCCGACAGTTCCAGCAAACTCTGATCACCCCGCAATCGGGCCACCATCTGCCGCAAGCGTTCAAATTCCAACGGGTTGAAACTACCGAACGAGGCAGACTCCATCGCCTGGGCGGAAAAATCGAGCAATCCCAGATCAATGCGGCGGGAACGTTGGTCACGGGGGTAAAACGGCACTGTCTGTGGTTTGCCGTCAGGCCCGACGGTGCGATGCAGGGCCTTACCGGCCCCAGTGGCGCAGGGTTCAGGGTAGGGATCTACTTCAATTGCCAGAACGGAACCGTCGGGGTGCGACACGACCGAGATGCGCGTATTGATGTTGGGCGACGTGTTGTTAAAGATGGCCGATTGGAGTCGCAGCGGGTCTGTAATTCTGCCGTGCCGGGGACGTGCCCCGGTGATGATTCCATCATCTTCCACACCGATCAACAGCACGCCGCCGGACGTATTCGCCAACGCGACGACTTCCTCGTATATCACCCGATCCGACAATTGCTGCCGGTCCGACTTGAACTCTCGCTCCGTGCTTTCCCCCAGAGCGATTAACTTTTCCAGTCTGTCCAAATTCACCATACGATCATTTCCTCTCAATCCGCATACACTTGCGGGCCTTTTTGAGCAACTCAATCAACATTTCCAGATCGTCCAGCGTGGCGCACTGGCGGACGTGCTCGGCCAGTAGCACCTTGTAGTCGTAGGTCTGGCCGTCCCGCTCCACCGGCTTGCCGGTGATGACGAATTTGACCACGTCACGCCGCTGGAAGCGCTCCTCGACCGAGTCGGGATGCTGGCGCACAAAGGTCTCGACGAGCGACTGGGGCAGCATGTCCTCGATTTCGACGTCCCAACTCTTGCCGCCCTTGTCCCGGTAATCGTCACGAGTGAGCAGGAAAAAGTGACGGTTCTTTTGCGCACCAAAACGGTGCATCGCCTCGGCCGCCATCCGCCCGGCGTCGTCCCCATCCAGGATGACCACGAAACGGATACCCCGGGCCTCCAACGCCTGCAACACGCCAAAGTCCGGTCCCATGCGCTTGGTGCCCCGCCCGGCCACCACCCGCACCGCGCCGCCCTCCAGCAGGTCTACGCCGTGCGCCTCCCGGTAACGCTCGGCGGCCAGTTCCAGGTACATCTTGTCGGTCAGCCCCTCCACCAGGATGTTGTACTGGCCTATGTCGGGCAGACGGTTCTCCCAATATTCCCGAAAGGCCTGGTCCACCAGCGTGTCGGGGCTGCGCTGCCGCTCCGCTTCGGCGACGATGGCCCGCGGGCCGATGTGAAAGTGAGACACCTGGCCCAGCGGTTGCCAGCCCAGTTGGGCCGGGTCGCGGATGATGTGCAGTTCCGGCTGGGTGGCGCAGTTGAAAACGACGTAGAGCCAGTAATCGCGCTTGAGCCGCTGGGCCTTGAGGTGCTCGTTGTTGGAGAGCAACACCTCGCCGACGCCGGCCCGGCCCTTTACCTCGATGAAGCGCACATCGGCAAACTCGCCCGGCTCGAAAGGGTGAGGCCGGCGCGAGATCAGGTCAAAGCCCCGGTTCTCGGCCTCGACGCTCTGCACCACGCAGCCGCGTTCCTCCTCGTAGCGGGTCACAAACTCGACGGCGATACGCTCGATGTCGGCGTCGCCGGTCATCGTCGCCATCTCGGGCGATTCTCGCTCTGGATGCGGCAGTACCCAGGCCCGTCCCAGGCGCTGGATATCGCCGATGGTAAAATGGCTCTCGCGCGCCAGTTCGGCGCGGCGGGTCTCCAGCCGGTTGTTCAGTTCGTCCAGGTGGGCCTCGGCCAGGGCGACGTTCCCGGCCAGACCGGCCGGCGCGTCAGGTTGCTGCTGGCGCACGATCAGATCGGCCAGTTGCATGTTCTGGCGATGGATCAACTCGTTCAAAGAAATCTCGACGTGGCGGCTGATGGTCGTCAGTTCCCGCTCGCGCTCCTCTGTGACCTGGGCCACGAGCGGCTGCAACGCCTGCTCGACCAGCGCTCGCTCCACATCGTCGCGGCCGGGCAAGTTCGCATCATCGGGCAAATCCCGGACGCGCTCGAGAGGCGCCGGGACCAGATCGAAGAAGAGGGTGGGCTGGCGTACCACAACCGTGCCGTCACCCCCGGTCTGCATCGCAAAGATGCGGCGGTGAAGTGTGCGCCCCCGGCCGTCCTTGACCGAGGCGGCAAAGACGTCCAAACGGTAAGGCTCCAGCGCGTTCAGGTCGAAGAAAAGCGCGCCTTTGCGCAAGTCGCCGGCCGTCAATTCAGACACATACTCGCGCACGGCCTCGAACAGCGGGTGTCCGGGCGTTGCCCACTCCAGGGTGGCGTCTTGTTTCAGCAGGTCCTTGTCAAAGACGATCTGCTTGTACTCGCGGCCTAGACGGCCAAACTGCTTTTCCTGTCGTTCGCCGATAGGCAAGAGATGGCGGGGAACGCGCCCGATGCGATAAACGTGGCTGTCCTTGCCGGCCGGTCGAGGGGATATCCCGGCCAACGGGGCGGCCCTGAGAAAGAACCCCTCGATCACTTCCGGCACCAGCCCCCGCTCGCGGGCTTCGGCCGACTTGCCGGTGATGACGGCCATATTCAGCTCGCGCTTGGCCAATCCCTCCAGCGCCGATTCGGTGATGGCCCGGAAGCGTTCCGGGTTGACCTCCTCGACGATGCGCGCCTCGATGCTGGGCACATTGGTGTGCTGGACGTACATCTCGCGGAACAGCCGCTCCAGCCGGTTGGCGGGAAAGATCTCGCCAACGACGTCAAAGACCTGGTCGGTGCCGAGTTCCTTGCGGATCTCGCGTAATCGTTCCAGCAGCCGGTGGAGCACCCGGCCCTCGCGGGTGTTGACCGCCACAAAGTTATAGATCAGGCAATCGTGCTCCTGGCCGTAGCGGTGGATGCGGCCCATGCGTTGCTCCAGCCGGACCGGGTTCCAGGGAATGTCATAGTTGATCATGAACCAGCAGAACTGGAGGTTGATGCCCTCGCCGGCGGCCTCGGTAGCCACCATCACCTGAACCTGCTCCTTGAACTCGCGCTCGGCGTAGATGCGGGTGCCGGGCCTGTCCCGGTCGCCGATCTTTAACCCGCCGTGAATCTGTGTGACCGTCAGCCCCCACTCGCGTAACTTGCCATAGGGCCGCCCGTCACGGCCATCGCCGACCAGGTAGTCGAGCGTGTCCTTGTGCTCGGTAAAGATAAGCACCTTCATCGAGGGATCGCTAAAGACCCGCTCGTCGGTCAGCAGTTTCTTGAGGCGGGTCAACTTGCTTTCGACCTCACGTTGCTCCAACTCGCGGGCGTGGTCAATCAGTTTGCCCAGTTGCAGGACATCCTCCCGCAGCACCGTCGGGTCAAAGTTGATGGCTGCCTCCTCGATGGCTTCGATGATGGCCATCATCTCGTCTTCGGGCAGTTCGTCCAGGTCGTCGGGGATAGACATCTGCCGCCGGACGTAATCGCGCGGGTCGGCCAGGATCTTTTGGCGGCGCTTGCGCATCCGCTCCAGCGTGCGGCGCACGGCGTAGACGCTCGACGCAAAGCGGCGCTGCAACATGGCCATGGTGAAGCCTAACGCCCGCCCGCGGGCCTTGTTCTCATCGCTGGCGGCGCGGATGGATTGGTCCTCCACGTAGCGGGTCAGCGCGTCGTAGAACTCGTACTCGTCGCCGTCCAGGTCAAAGGCGGCGGTGTGCACCTCGCGCTTGGTGAAGAGTTTTTTGACCACGCCGGTGTCAGGATCGGGGAAGGAGACGAGGGCCTCCTTGGTACGGCGCAGGTAGAACGGGGCGCTGTTGCGCCGCATCGCTTCTTCCAGGCTGGTCACGTCACCGTACACGTCGCGGTCGAGCAGGCTGAGGAAGAGGCAAAAGTTCTGCGGGTCGCCCTTGTGCGGCGTGGCCGTCATCAGCAGGTAGTGGTCGGTCTTATGGGAGAGTTGCTCGCCTAGCCTGTAGGCCAGGGTCTTTTTGGTGGGGCTGTAGGCGCTCATCTTGTGCGCCTCGTCCACGATGATCAGGTCCCACCGGCTGCGCAGCAGGCTCTCGTGGGCATCCTCGATGCGGGAGACCCAGGAGATGGAGGTGATGACCTGGTCCCGCTCCTGCCAGGGGTTCTGCCCATAACTGGCCCGTAACACGTCGCCCCGGATGATGTCGAAGCGCTCGCGGAACTTGTCCAGCATCTCGCGCTGCCACTGGAAGGAGAGTTTGGCCGGGGTGACGATCAGCGTGCGCTTGACCAGGCCACGGGCCTTGAGTTCTTTGAGCAATAGCCCGGCCATGATAGTCTTGCCCGCGCCGGGGTCGTCGGCTAGTAGGAAGCGGATGCGCGGTAATTTGATGAAATACTCGTAGACGGCCTCCAGTTGGTGGGGCAAGGGGTCAATGCGGGCTACGGACAGGGAAAAGAAGGGGTCGTACTCGTAGGCCAGGGCCAGCCGGGCGGCTTCGATGCCCAGTTTGAAGTGGTCGGGGTTGCCGTCGAGGGGTTCGCGCTCGGGGGAAATCTCTAGCGCGGCCAACTGGGCAGGGGAAAGGATAGGGTCGTAGGATGTGTTCGTGTTCAGCCCCCGGCCGATGAGCTTGAGCGAGTCGCCCATCGGGACGGTGATGATGACCTCGACCGGCTCGGGGAGGAAGGGGCCGCGCACGATGGCTTTGGGTGGGATGTTAGGTGAGGTCATGGTGGTGTTTCCTCCAGTGGTTTGCCAACCTGTCAGAGCGCTTTCGCCACCCTGGGAACGGCCTCGGGCTTTTGCTCTTGATAGTATACTCACGTCTGTGTTTTGGGCAAGTTTCTGGGCGGGGACTGGCAAGAGACGTGATTGCAGGTAGAGTCTTATCAGTCAAAACTTGCCGCTATCGAATAGAGTTGATGGGTATCTGCTCAATAAAGTAGGTAGGGCAATCGCTTTTATCCTGATCTCTTGCCCATTTGTCATTCTGAGCGACCG
>CAYQTW010000212.1:0-6175 GCA_964420485.1 uncultured Anaerolineales bacterium | reverse complement strand
GCCAGGAAAACCGCCGGGGGAACTGCGTGCCCTGGCCCAGGAACTGGCGCAGCGTCCAGACACGGTCGCCTTGTTAGCCGCTATCGGCGAGCGGACGTTTCTGTGTTTTGCCCACGCTGAGGGACTGCACCTGGACGTGGCGACACTGCTCCGGGAAGCGTGCACGCAATTGGGAGGCAAGGGAGGCGGCCGGCCCCACCTGGCCCAGGGCAGTGGGCCGGCAACTGACGCACCCCGCGTCGAAGCGGTACTTGCCAGTTTGCTGGAGAACACAGATTTCAGGACATTAACGGATTAAGAGGGACATTATCTTATGAAAGAAATCGCACCCAACATTTACGTTTCAACCGAATATCCCGGCGTCAACGTCGGCTTCATTGCCATGCCGGCGGGGATCATCGCCGTGGACGCTCCGACCTTGCCGGGCGACGCTCGTGCCTGGCGGCGGCGCATATTGGAGACCAGCGGCGGGCCCATCCTGTACGTGGTGCTCACCGACCCTCACCCCGACCGGCTGTTGAACGCGGGATTGCTGCAAGCCCCCATCGTCGCCGCGCGGGCGGCCTACGACCGGGCGTCTGCCTATACCGATGGTTTCTGGCACGCCGCCGTCGAGGGTTGGGCACGCCGCCACCCGGAGGCAGCCGACGATCTGGTAGACGCGCGCGTTACGCTGCCAGAGATCATGTTCACCCACCGCGTGACGCTGCGCAAAGGAGGAATAGACGTGACAGTCGAGTGCGTCGCCGGGGCCGCTCCGGGTAGTGCCCGCATCCGCTGTAGGGGCGCGGGTACCGCGCCCCTACAAAAGCAGGACGTGCTCTTCACAGGCGACACACTGGTCACAGAGACCCATCCCTATCTGACCGCAACACCAGATACCAAGGCCTGGCTGAACACGCTCAAGTCGCTCCGCCGTCCGTATTTCTCCCAAACCATCATCGTTCCCGGTCGTGGCCCGATTTGTGACCAGTCCGCTACCCTGCCGCTCAGCAAGTACCTCACACTGGCGCGCCGGCGGGTGCGCTCGTTGCACGCGGCCGGGCGGCCACGGGTAGATACGGCGACCCTGGTGGCCGAACTCTTACCCCTGTTCCCCGTCCCCAAAGACGAGCACGACCTGACTCAGCGCCGCATCAAGGCCGGGCTGGACCGATTGTACGAGGAACTTGGGCCGGCATGATTTCAAGCGGAAACACAACAACGAATTTGGAAAAAAGCGAACGGGAAAGAACGGATCGAGAGCCAGAAATTCGTTCCTTTCCCAATTCGTTGTAGTGCTTTCCTGTAAATTTCAGCATGGCTAAACTTTTCATTCCTCCCACAATCCACACCCCTGCCGACCGCATCCGCGCATCGCTGGACCAGGCCGAGCAGCGCGTGACCAACCTGCGCGGCGCCGGTTCCCAGGCGCTGGATTTGCTCCACCTGCTCGACTGGATTGCCCAGAGATTAGCGGAACTCGAGACGAGCGGCGTGGACGTGCGTTCCGAACGTGTCCGGTTCGAGACCATCCAACGACAACTCTGCCGCCGGCAGCGCCGCTTCGTGGCCGAGGTCGGCGCGGCACTGCGCGAGGAGCGGGCATCCGTTCAGCCGGATCAAACGCGCTGGTGGTGGTTCCTGGACGAAGCGGTGACCCAGCAGCAGCAGCGCCAACTGCGGCGCAGGCTGACCGGGGGCTTGGTGGCGGCAGTTCTCCTCCTGGTCGCCTATCTGGCCTACGACCACTTTATCGCTCCTCCGCCCCACGTGCGCCAGGCATTCCGGCACAGCGCCAGTGGAGAATCCCTGGTCGAGCAAGGGGATCTGCCGGCAGCGCTGGCCGAGTTTGAAGCGGCCGCCGCTCTCACCCCCGACGACCCTGATCCCTACCTATGGCAGGGAGTGATCTATTTTGAGTTGAACCAATTGGATGACGCGCAAGCGGCTTTCGATACAGCCCGCGCTCTGTACGGGACGGACTCAAATTTCTTGCTGGCTCGCGGCGTGGCATATCTGCACGTGGGCGATCTGGCTGCGGCCAGCGCCGACGCCGAGCAAGCCATTATCAAGAGCCCACATTCAGGATGGGGATATTACTTGCGAGCGAGTGTCGCCGTGGAGCAGGAGAACTATGAGAGCGCCATCGCCGACCTGGAGCGGGCGGAGACCCTGGCCCGTGTGGCCGAGGACGTCCAATTGGAAGCCCACGCTCGCACTCAACGGGCACACGTGATACAATTGCAGATGTCTCGGTAAAATACCCTGATCCTTGCAGTTTTCTACCGGACACTTTTTGCCAAACGCACTGATTCCGGATGTCGTAACTTGTTGCGGGGGCCTCGCTGCCAAAGCCAACAGCCCAGGACGCTAACGAGTTGGCGCGTCCGTAAAAGTGCCCGGTAGTGAATTGCGGACAAAAGCGTACGTTCCTGGCCAAACGGTATCAAAACCCCATAGATCGCCAGCGGTCGGCCAGGCTTTGCGATTGGATGGCCTGCTGCATCAGCGCCTTGGCTGAGGGCTTGGCCCACGAGGGCGTTGGCACGTCATAGTCGAACCCTGGCAAGGTCTTGCGCTCAATCTTGCGGCCCAGCAGATACTCGATCCGATGGATCAGAGCCTCGTCGTCAGGTGTGACGAGCGTGATGGCGTCGCCATCGGCATCGTATCTGGCAGTGCGCCCGATACGATGAACGTAATCTTCGGGGTGTTCCGGCACATCATAGTTGATCACGTGCGAAATCCCCTCCACGTCCAATCCCCGCGCGGCGATGTTGGTGGCGACCAGAACTCGGTGCTTGCCCGACCGAAACCCTTCCAGCGCAGATATCCGGTCCCGCTGTTTGAAATCCCCATGAATGCAAGCCACGGCGACGTGAGTCTGGCGCAGGTGCCGGGTTACGATGTCGGCTTCTTGCTTGGTCCTGGTAAAGACCAGCATACTATTGATCTCCATCTGCTCAAGCATAGCCAAGAGAAGTTGCATCTTGAGGTGCCTGGGCACCGGGTAGAGTGCCTGTTGGATCGCTTCAGGAGGCTTGTCCAGGTCTATTTCAATACTCACCGGGTCGCGCTGAAACTGGCGAGCGAGAGCCGCAACCGTCGGCGGTATCGTGGCCGAGAAGAGCATAGTTTGGCGCTCACGGGGCATACGACTGATGATGTGTTTGATATCAGGCAAAAAGCCCATATCCAACATGCGGTCGGCCTCGTCCAACACGAGAATCTCGAGATCCCCAAAGCTCGCGTTCTTGCGGCGCATATGATCCATCAGGCGACCTGGCGTGGCGACAACGACGTCAGCACCCCGGCGTAGTTTGTTGGTCTGTCCTCTTATACTGGCTCCGCCATATATAGAAACGATGCGTAGTGATGTACGGGCAGCCACTTTCTGGGCTTCCCCAGCGACCTGGATGACTAACTCACGGGTCGGTTCCAGAACCACTACGCGGGGGGGCTTGATCTGGGCTTGCTTCCGTAGCAAGTGTTCCAACGCTGGCAGAATAAAGGCCAATGTCTTACCGGTGCCAGTCTGAGCACAACCGACAATGTCGCGACTTTGCAAGCCAGGCGGAATGGCCTGGGTCTGGATGGGGGTCATTTCTTTATATCCCAAGTCCTTGACTGCCTCTTGCAAAGATTTGCTTAAATCTAACTCTGTGAAACGCATAAAACTCCTTTTGTTGTACTATTCGACTCACACCTTCCCGGAAGCTATTTTGGTAGGGCTTTCTCAAAGTCGGTGCATCTGTCTTGCGAGCGGAGCGAAGCAATCTCCACCCTGCCATGGGGGATTGCTTCGTCGCAAAAAACGCTCCTCGCAATGACACCAGACTACTTTGGGAACGCCCTACTATTTTGGAGATTCTGGAAAGGTCATAATCTGGGTTCTCACAAAAAGACCGCTCCGATGGCGTGAATCGGAGCGGTGAGAAATGCCAAACCGACTAACTTGACAGTGGGGATTATACCAGCAAGTGGGATTTGTGTCAAAACGCGCCTCGGACACTGACCCTCACACATCCAGGTTGCGCACCTCTTTAGCATGGGTCTGGATAAAGCGTTTGCGGGGTGGGACACTCTTGCCCATCAGCATATCAAACGTGCGGTCGGCGGCGGCCGCATCCTCGATGGTCACTTGCAACAGTATGCGCTTCTCCGGGTTCATCGTCGTCTCCCAGAGTTGTTCCGGGTTCATCTCGCCCAACCCCTTGTAACGCTGAAGTGCGACCTTTTGCCCCTTCAACTCCTCAAGCAGCATTTCCTTTTCTGCCTCGGCGTAGACGTAGCGCACCTTTCTGCCAGCGACGACGCGGTAGAGCGGCGGTTGAGCGATGAACAAGTGTCCCTCCTCAATGAGCGGCTGCATGTAGCGGAAGAAAAAGGTGAGGAGCAGCGTGCTGATGTGGGCTCCGTCTACGTCAGCATCGGTCATAATGACGATGCGATTGTAACGCAAATTCTCCAAATCGAACTGATTGCCGATGCCGGTGCCCAGGGCAGATATGAGCGCCTGCACCTCTTTGTTGCGCAGGATTTTATCCAGCCGCGCCCGTTCGGTATTGAGAATCTTGCCCCGCAGTGGCAGGATGGCCTGAAAGTGGCGGTCACGGCCCTGTTTTGCCGATCCGCCGGCGCTGTCGCCCTCCACGATGAAAACTTCTGTCCTAGACGAATCGCGCTCTGAGCAATCGGCCAGTTTGCCGGGCAGAGTCAGGCTCTCTAGCGCACTCTTGCGAATCACCAGATCGCGGGCCTTGCGCGCCGCCACCCGCGCCCGGGACGACGTGAGGCACTTTTGGACGATGCGCCGCGCAGCCCGCGAATCACGCTCCAGAAACTCTGATAGCACCGTCGTCACCACCGACTCTACCAACCCCTTGATCTCGGCGTTCATCAACTTTACTTTGGTCTGGCTTTCGAACTGGGGGTCAGGATGTTTGACGCTGACAATGGCGGTCAGTCCCTCACGCACATCGTCGCCGGAAAAGTTGGGGTCTTTTTTCTTGAGCAAACCCGACTTGTGGGCATAGTCGTTGATCGTGCGGGTGAGGCCAGAACGCAACCCAGTCAGGTGCGTGCCGCCATCTACGGTATGGATAGTGTTGGCAAAGGCATAGATTGACTCGGCGTAGGTGTCAGTGTACTGGAGTGCCACCTCAATGCCTACCCCGTTCACCTGCTGCTCAGCATATACCACGCCGTGGAGCACCTCCCGGTTGAGGTTGAGATAACGCACGAACGACTCGACGCCACCCTCAAAGTAGAACGTCATCCGGCGCGGGAAGGGTTTCGCCCGCTCATCCACCAGTTTGATAGTGACGCCTCGGGTGATAAAGGCCATCTCCCGCATACGCTGCACCAGCGTCTCGAAACGGTAATCCACGTCCTTGAAGATAGTGTCGTCAAAGCGGAACGTGACCTGGGTGCCACGCCCTTGAGCCTTGCCGATGTTTTCCACCGGCGTGACCGGCACGCCTCGCTCGTATCGCTGACGGTGGCGGCGCCCGTCGCGCGGGTCGTCTACAATGATCTCGAGCCATTCTGAAAGCGCGTTGACTGCCGACACCCCCACACCGTGCAGCCCGCCAGAGACCTTGTAACCGCCGCCGCCGAACTTGGCCCCGGCGTGGAGAGTGGTCATCACCAACTGCAAGGCCGAGATTTTTTTCTGCGGATGCATAGCGGTGGGGATGCCCCGCCCGTTGTCTGTCACAGTCACGCTCGAATCGGGATGGATGGTGATTTCAATGCGGTCGCAGGCACCGGCCAGGCTCTCGTCTATGGCGTTGTCCGTGACCTCGTAGACGAGATGATGCAGCGCCCTGAGATCCGTGCCGCCGACGTACATCCCCGGCCGGCGGCGGACTGCCTCCAGCCCCTCCAGCACCTGGACGTCCGCCGCCTCGTAACGATCAACCTGATTGACCACCTGCTCTTTTCCTCTTGCCATTCCGTACTCTCCTTGCACGGCGGTTGAAACCGCGTGTAACGCTTGCAAAATCGGCCTGCGCCGATTATCCCAGTCGCCGCAGGGCGACTTGGCAGATGTTGCCGCGAATTCATTCGCCGGACGCTTGCAAAATCGGCCTGCGCCGATTGTCCCAGTCGCCGCAGGGCGACTTGGCAGATGTCGCCGCGAATTCATTCGCCGGACGCTTGCAAAATCGGCCTGCGCCGATTGTCCCAG
>CAYQTW010000211.1:536-6188 GCA_964420485.1 uncultured Anaerolineales bacterium | reverse complement strand
GGCGCGGTAACCGCGCCCCTACCCATGGCTTGCTTGATCCACAAGACAGCGAGAACCAGGTACAAGGAGAGTGTCAGTGCCGGGATCCAGAGGCGCTTCAATTGGCCGGGAATGGCGTAGGCCCAGCGCCACTCGTCCGGGCCACGGAGGTAGGGGCTGAGGTTGAGGGCGAGGGCGGCTAGAAACAGGAGAGTGAGCAATGAAATAACGAACAATGAACAATGAAACAATGAACAATGAGCAATTGCGGATTGCGCGAGGCGTGAGACGTGGGACGTGAAACGTGATGGAAGAAAGGTGAGGGCGAGGAGGATGGTTAGGCTGAGAAGGGAGATGGTGTCGGCGAGCAGGCGGAGAGGGGTTTCGCCGAAGCGGACGTGGATGGTGTGGTGTCCAGCCGGGACGTCGAAGGAGATGAGGCCGTCAGGTTCGGTGGGGGCGATGGGGACAGGATTGCCGTCCACGGTAACGCGCCAGCCGGGGTAGTAAAAGGCCAGGTAGCGGGCGCGGAAAGAGGTCGGAGCCTCTAGTTCGATGGTGGCGTTCACGGGGCCATAGTCGGCGTGCAGGATGTGGGCGCCTGCGGGCAGGCTTTCCGGCGGCAGGCGACGCGGACAAGTCCGCGCATCCACGATGGCGTAAGCGGCGTCGAGGGCCGGGTCTTGGGGCATGCGATGAACCCACACGGGCAGGTATTCCCCCTTGGCGGTAGTGCCCAGGGTGTGGGTCTGGCGTTCCCAGGCGATCATGCCGGTGATGGAGGTGTCCGCCGGAGGGGAGCAGTGGCGAGGGTAGAACCACCCCAGGTTGCCGAGGATGAGGAGGACGATGAGGGCAGGGAACGTGAAACGGGAAACGGGAAACGGGGAACATGAAACGTGAGGCGTGGGGCGTGGGGCGTGAAAGGTGATACCGGCGAGGAGGGCGGCGCAGAAGGCGGCCGGGCCGAGGAAGCGCCACGGGAATTGGATGTAAGGCAACAGTGGCAGGTGATCCCACAGCGGGCGGGAGATGGGCAGGGTGAGGAGGGCAAAGCCCACGATGGCTACCAGGAGCAAAACGAGACGGTAGCGGGTTGGGCGGCCCAGCCGCCGCCAGCGAACCAGCGCCAGTAGCGCGATGAGCACCGGGAGAAGCCCCAGCGCCTTGGGAGGCCAGTCGTTGATGAGGGAGGGGTCCACGACGCGGAGAGGGGCCAGGAGTTGGCGCAGATTGATAAAATTGTTGCGGTAGTCGAAAACCCACGTGCCCAGCAGCCGGCCCGTCTGCACGCAGCCGCGCTCGGCCAGGCCGGGCAGCCAGAAGGAGGTACACAGGCCCAGCCCCAGCAATCCCGCCAGTGCCCCCCGGCCGATCACGCGCCAGTCGCGGGCCAGGGAGGCTTCCAGGAGCACGCACCCGGCTAGGAGCGGGGCGAACAGGAAAGCGAAGAGGTTGTGGGTGAGGATGAATCCGGCCAGGCTGAGAGATGCCAGCAGGAGGAAACGGCGCTCCGCCCGGACTGACCAACGGTGAACGGCCCACAGGACGAGGGGCGGAAAGGCCCAGGCAAAGGATTCGGACAAACTGCCCCGGTAGAACACGTCGTAGGCCAGGAAAGGGGCGTAGACGTAGGCGACGGCGGCGACGATCCCGGCTGTTGGGCCAAAGAGGTCGCGGGCAAGGATGAAGGCAAAGTATCCCGCCAACAGTATGCCCAGGACAAAGGTGGCGTTGATCGCCAGGGGCCAGGAGAGGCCCAACAGGTTGAGCAGGGCGACGACGTAGGCAGTCAGAGGTGAATGGAAGATGAAAAGCGGGAGTCCGTATCCGTGGGCCATGTCGGGTAACCAGCGGGGATAGAGGTAGCCCTGACGAAGACATCGGCCAACTTGAACGGCCCGCCACAGGTGAAAGGTGTTGTCGTAACCGCAGGTGAATTTGGCCGTGAGGAGAGGTTGGATGGCAGGGAGGAACAGAATGAACAATGAACAATGAACGATGAGCGAATGGGGAATGGCGAATGGGGAATGGCGAATGGGGAGTTTGATCATTGGGTGACCACCGTTATTGAAGCGATGATGGCCTCGTCCCAGCGGGTGAGCAGATTTTCGCCGGCCGGGGGGAGGCGCTCCAATGTGTCCGAGTCGTACAACCCTACGCCCAGCAGGTATTCGCCAGCCGGCAAGTCGGGTGGTACCGCCAGCACGTGTTCATCGAGAATGTACTCGCCGGGTTGCCAGCGCCAGGTCGGCTCTGTGCCATCGCAGGGAGGGCTGTCGTGTTGAGCCTTCAGCGGGGCGCCTGCTGCTGCGGGGTTTCCATCCAGCAAATGCACGAAAGCAGTGTAACTTTTCGAGGTTGGTTGCAGTCTCTCCCAGGTCAACGTGACGGTGAGCGTCTGGCCGGCCTGGATGGTTGTCTCGGCCACGTGTGCTCCCCGGAGCGCGATTTCCTGGTACGTGATGGGAGCAGGCAGTTCACCCGGCACGGAGATTTCGGCGCCGGGGGGAATGAAAAAGTTGACAAAGTAGGGATCGTCAGCGCCAAACAGCGGGTCAATCGTTTGGTAGCCGGAGGGGAAGATGGTTGACAGCCTTTCCAGGGAACGGTGTTCGTACCCCAGGATGACCAGGTAGTGGATGGGCGCGCCGGCTCGGGCCGGGTAGACCAGGCAATGAGCACCGTCGAAAGCGCGAACGGGAGAGATGGTGCGGGCGTGCAAGGCGTAAGAGAGCGCCGGTTCGAGCCCGTCCGGTATGGTCACCAGGAGGGTTTCGCCCGGCGGTGAATCCAGTATAGATTGGGCTGCCCGCCACTTCCACACGTCCATCACCATCGGCAGGCGCGGCCAGTTGGCCCAACGGACAAAGTAATCGTGATAGGTGGCCCAGGCGCTGGCGGCGAAAATGGTCAGCAGGAGCAGGAGGGCCAGGTTTCGCAGACGCGGGAGGCGGGTGGCAGCAAAGCGCCACAAGTGGTATGCGCCCACTGCACACAGTGTCGCCGTGGCCGGCACTGCGGTCATGATGCGGTAGAACATTGGTGTGGGACTGGAGAGAAAGCCCCCCGGCAGGACACCCACGAACCAGGCCAGCCAGACGTTGTAGGCCGGTCGTCGAATCTTCCACACAGCGACGGCGGCGCCTGTCAGCAACAGGAAACCCATCGCGGGATCATAGATCGGGCGTCCGGGCAGACTATGGAGGCCGACGCTCCCCATCCAGAGCCAGCCGGCCAGGGTGCGTCCCACGTTGGGTAATAGAGCAGACAATGGGGCAGCGGTTTGCAATCTGCGTCCAAACCACTCTGGATGGGCCAGGAAGGTGCTGACCAGTGGGGCGTATATCAGCAAGGCGGCCCCACCTGCGATCAGAAGTCCTGTGCAGCGAATACGCCACCACTGCCGGTTTTGCCCGATCCAGCCGAGCGCGATCAGGAGAATTATCAGCGGCAACAAGCGGGCAGCCACACCGGTGTATTGGCTGCCTCCGATCACTAATCCGGCCACGGCGAAATCCCAGCCCCGACCATCCCGCATGCCACGCCAAAAGAACCACACGGCGGCGATGAACATTGTGGTGACCAGAGCACCTTGCCAACTCGTGCGCGTGTGGAAGAGATAGGCATAGTTGGTGCCCAAAGCGGCGGCACTGCCCAGCGCCAGCCAGTCGGCCTGTTCGCTCTCCCGGCGCATAATGTCGCGGACGGCGAGGAATAGCAGGAGAACTCCGATGACGCCGCTCACTGAGGTGACCCATCGTGGCGCCAGGTGTCCGGCACCGAGTTTCAGCGCCAGGGCGGTCAGCCACACGATGGCCGGCTCGCCGTGCTTTTCGGAATAGTAGAGGCGAAATTCGCCGCCCTGTGCCAACCGCTGGCCTTCCGCCAGGCTGTAGGCTTCGTCGTACCACAAGCCAGGGGGGAATGTAGTGAAGCGGAACCAATGCAGGCAGACTGTCAGCGCCAGCACGAGCGCCAGTAGCAGCCACGTGACGTGTTGCGTGTTGCGAGTCATTGGCTTTCCACCGCGATGGTCGTCAGCAGGACGGCGTCACTGCCATCAGGGGCGGTGAGACGCTCGCCGCCGGGGACGTACAGGCCGGCGTAGAGAGTGTAGTCGCCCGCCGGTGTGTTGGGAGGGATGGTGAGCATGTGCGTGTCGGTGATGTATTCGCCGGGCAGCCAGCCGGTGGTGGGACGGGTCCAGTTGGCGGGGATGCCGTCGGATTGGGCCACCAGTGCGCCGTCGGGACCAATGAGGTGCAGGAAAACGTGGTAGGAGATGTGTGTTTCCGCCTCAGCCCGCCAGACAAGAGTGATTGGGTGACTGGGTGACTGGGTGATTGGGTAACTGGGTGACTGGGTGACTCCTATCAGGGTGGCGACGTTGCCCAGGGGAGTGTTGGTTTCTATGTCTACTGGCGGAGGGGTGAAGGTGCGATCAGGGGTGGTGATGTGGATGGTGGATGGTAGATTGGTGGATTGGTAGATTGGTAGGAGAGTCAAGCGCCAGGTGTGGTCGCCGGTGTCGAGGTGAGCAGGGAGGTGGAGGAGGTGTTGGCTGCGCCAGGTGTCGCCGGTAGAAACCGGGGTTTTCGGAAGAAACCTGGTTTCTTTGTACTCAGCAGCGGTGGAGCCGTCGGGGGACAGGAGGGCCAGGTAGAAGGTGAGGTCGGCGGTGGGTTGCTCGTCGGAGTGCCAGAAGGTGGTGAGGAGGATGGGGTCGCCGGGGGCGGCTTCGTCGCGGTCAAAGTCGGTGCCGAGCAGGGTGAGTGGGCCGAGGGAAACGTCCAGGTGATGGCGGATGCCCAGTTCATCCGGGCTGGTGGGCTGGCGGGGACGGGTGAGTGTCACTTGCCCCCGCGTCAGTTCGGGTGCAGCGGGCTGACCCTGTTCGTTCAGCACGATGTCGTAAATGCCGGGCGGCGTGCCGGGCAGGGGTTCGATCTCGTGGCTGTCGAGCGCGTAATGGCCCGGGCTCCAGGCGGTGGTGGGCGGATAGTCGGCGTAGCCACGGGGCCGGAAGGTATCCAGCCGGCTCCAGCGTAACCCATCAGATCCGACCAGGTGCATGACGGTCTGGTAACGGGCGGCAGGCTGAGCGTGGGCGGTCCAATAGAGGTCAAGCCGCAGTGTGCTGTCGGCAGGGATCGCTGCGCTGTCCTGGTCGTAGCCGATGAGGGTCAGGCCGTCGGCGTAGGGTTGGTCCAGCACGTGCTCGACGCCGGGCAGTGTGCCGTCGGGCTGGAGGGTTGGGTGACGGAAGATGGTGTCGGTGCGGTCAACGATGGCGAGTTTGAACACGACAATGAGAAGGGATAAGGAGACAAGGAGACAAGGGGACAGGGAGACAAGGGGAGGGGGAGACAAGGAGCGTCGGGCTTTGGACCTTGGACTGCGGACGACAATAATGGCAAAAGTGAGAAGGGAGAAAAAGGAAATGGCGTCGGCGACGAGACGCAGGGAAGTTTCGCCGAAGCGGATGGCGATGGTGTGGCGGCCGGCTGGGACGTCGAAAGAGGTGAGGCCATCTGGCTCGGTGGGAGCGATGGGGACGGGTTCGCCGTCTATGGTGACGCGCCAACCGGGAAAGTAAAAGGCCAGGTAACGAGCGCGAAAGGGAGCCGGGGTCTCGACGACGAGACGGGCCCGGTTGGGGCCGTATTCGGC
>CAYQTW010000211.1:0-526 GCA_964420485.1 uncultured Anaerolineales bacterium | reverse complement strand
ATTCGGCCTCGACGACGGAGGCTCCCGTGGGCAGGGTGGTCTCGTCGAAGCGGGCGACTGGGCCGCCGGCGGCGTATTGTTCCTCCAGCGGCGATCCGTCGGGCCGGCGCTCGACCCAGGTGGGGAAGTAGGAACCCTCCGGGTCCACGCCCACCAGTTTGGAGCGATGCTCGTAGGCAAAGACGTCGTTGATGGTAGGATGTGGGGCGCTGGGACAGTAGCCACGGGGAGGATAGGTGGAGGGAAAGGCGAGGAGAATGAACAATGAGCAATGAACAATGAGCAATGAACAATGAACAATGGCAGATTTTGGATGGCGGAAGGGGGCGGAGGCGAGGAGGGCGACGGGTAGGGCGGCGCGGCCGATGAGACGCCAGGGGAATTGGACGAAGGGGAGAAGCGGCACGTGCTCCCATAGCCAGAGGGAGGCGCGGGTGCTCATAAAGATAAAGATGGCAGCGGAGGCAGCGAAAAAGATGAGCGTGGCCCGCCGTTCCCGGTCGCGCCAGCTAATGAGTCCCATGAC
>CAYQTW010000210.1:0-6213 GCA_964420485.1 uncultured Anaerolineales bacterium | reverse complement strand
GTACTGCTCGTCGTTGCCATCCCCGCCGTCCTGCTCGTCGTCGCCATCCCCGCCGTACTGCGTGTCGTCGCCATCCCCGCCGTCCATGTAGTCGTCGCCATCCCCGCCGTCCATGTAGTCGCCGAATTCGCTCCCGGTCATTGTGTCGTTCCCCTCTCCCCCATGCATTTCGACTCCTCCGGAGAGGTTGGGGAAATCCGCGACAGCGACGCCGCTCAAGTCTATGACGTTGTCTCCCGGCCCGCCGTTTACGACGATCCTTGTGATGACGGAGCAGTTGATTTCTATCGTTCCATCGCCCGGGGGATAGCCGTTGACATAGATCTTGCCATCGCTGCACCAGACTCTGATCGTGTCGTCGGCGTCGCTGGTGACGGTGAGCGCGCCATTCTCGTCCACAGAGGACGTGACCTCGGCCAGGGCGGGTTGAGAAAGCGCCAGCGCCAAGACCAGCGTGAGGAGCAGCATGGCCAGGCCCCGGAATAAAGTGTTGTGCATCTTTTTGCCGTTCATCATTTGCCTCCTTTTATTTTCATACCACCCCACCAGGGTTCAAAGAGCCACTTCTTGGTAGATTGGTAGGTCGGTTACGTTTCACGTTTCACGCCCTACGCCGCGCCACCGCCCGGCCGATCTTAGTTTCGACCGCAAAAACCTCGGAGGTCTGGCCTTCTACCCCACGAATCCACGTAGAGCCAGATTCCTTTGCTACCACTCGTGCTGTTTTTCGTGATTCCTCACAAAACTAAATCGTTACGAAGCATATCGATCACCTCCTTTGAGGGGGGGCACTCCTCTGCTCCTCATCCCAACTCCAGTGTTTCTCTCGCGCCCCAGCCCCGGCTTTCGTCCAGCAGGTCTATCCGTTCGGGCGTGACGCGGATGACGAGATAGAGGTCGTCCGGCGGGATGGTAGTGGGCGTTTCCGCGGGTAGTAATCCCGTCCAGTCGGGATTCTCCACCGGCCGGGCCGTGCCCAGAACTTGCAGCCAGCGCAGGCTGGAAGTGGGAGCCGGGATCACCAGCATCACCCGCGGGTCCTGCTCCAGGTGGTAGGCCACGTCGGCCCAGCGGGGCAACAGGCAGTCCACCTCCAGCCCGTGGTTGCGATAGCGCACAGGTGTAGCCCAGGCGTCTTCAGCCCCGGCGGTGCTGAGGACGCACACCCGGTGCTGTGCAAGATAGGCAGTCATTCGCTCGCGCAGTTCGTCCAGCATCGTCACCGTCCAAAACTTGTTGCGTGTCACGTCCACCGGTACGTGAGCCCACCCCGGCCTCAGTATAGCATAAAGAGACAGGGCTGTCGTCTATCAAAAGTTATAATCTGGCAAAAGAGGGGGTTTACTTTTGGGTTTACAAATGGGTTTACAAATCGTAACCGACGATTTCACTACCCGACACGTGGAGAGAAACCAGGTTTTTTGCCGTCTGAACCAGGCTAATCGTTGCTTTTTGAGCATTCTGGAGCACCAAAAATGCCTTAGCAAGCGAAAAACCTGGTTTCTGATTTCCGGTGTCGGGTAATGAAGCCGACGATCGTGAACCATCCCTTGCCTGGTGAAGGCGAATGGAGTAGAATACTGGCCAACGAATTGCGTGGAGGTTGCGATGGAAGCACAGACAGTCACCCCGCATGAGCAGCACGACGCTTGCCCTGAGCGACGCCCTGAGGCCTCCGCTGAGGCGCTTCGCGGTGAACGCTCAGCGGAACCGTTGGCCGAAGCGCCTGCCGCTTGTACTGAGCCCAGTCGAAGTGAAGGGCAGAGCCGAAGGGTCGTCCTGCGGGCCCTGGGCCGGGCGATCTTTTTCCTCTCCTTCCCCCTGGGCGTCCTCTCATTTGCGCTGCCCATCTACGGCAAGGAACTGGGGGCCACCGCGCTGGAGATCGGCGCGCTGTTCAGCGTATTTTTCATGATGGCGGCGCTGCTGCGCCCGCTGCTGGGCCGGCTCATGGACCGCTATGGCCGCCGGCCCTTCCTGCTCCTGGGTGTGGCGGGATACCTGGGGGCGACTCTCCTGTTCCTGCTGGCCGGCGATGGTTCGACCGGGCCTGTCCTGAGCGCAGCCGAAGGGCTCACCACAGGCCTGCTGGTGCTGCTGGCGGCGCGCGTGATCGAGGGAGCGGCCTCGTCGTTACTGTGGCTCTCGGCCTACGCCATCGTGGCCGACTGCTCGCCGCCGGACGAGCGCGGGCGCCGGTTCGGGCGCGTGCAGGAGCAACTCTGGCGCGGGGTTCTGGTGGGGGCCTTTGTGGGATTCCCCACCCTGGGGTACCTGGGCATCGTCCGGGGCTGGAAGGTGGTGTTCGCGGGGTACACGCCGCTGGCGCTGGTGGCTCTGTTCTTCGCCTGGCGGGGAGTGCGGGAGACGCTGCCGGCCACTTTGCCCTCGGCGCCGGCGCGGCGCCGGATCGCGCCGCAGCTCTACGTGCTCATGGGCATCGCGGTGCTGACGGCGGCCTCGGCGGCGCTGCTCACGCCGGTGCTCATGATCTTTTTGCAGGAGCGGTTTGGTGCGCCGGTGCACGACCTGGCGCTGGCCTACGTGCCGGCTACCATCCTCCACGGCTTCCTGCCGTCGCAGTTGGGGCGCATCGCCGACAGGGTGGGGCGCAAGTTGCCCATGATCGTGGGGCTACTGGCCGCGGCGGTCACGTCGCTGGCGATCCCTTCCGCCGGTAGTATGCTCCTGATCGCGCTGGCCTGGGCCATCGAGGCGGCCTGCTTTTCCGCCGCCACCCCGGCCGTGAAGGCCCTGGTGGCCGACCACAGCGGCGCGGAGGTGCGGGGCACCGGCTACGGGCTGTACACGCTGGCGTCCGGCCTGGGCGCCACCATCGGCCCGCTGCTGGGCGGCTGGGTCTACGACACGTGGGGTCACGCCATGCCGTTCTACCTGAACGCTTGTATGCTGGTGGTGGGGGCGTCGCTGGTACTGGCGCTGGTGCAGGAGAGGCGCTAGTGGAAGGGGCTGCTCAGGCGAGGCGCAGGTCACGGGCGCGAGCGGCCGCTTCCGTGCGCGAGGCCACGTCCAGTTTGCGGAAAATGCGGTGCACGTGGCTCTTGACGGTGCCCTCGCTGATGACCAGTTGCCCGGCGATGGCGCGGTTGCTGGCCCCGGTGGCGATGAGGCGCAGCACCTCGACCTCGCGGGGGGTGAGGCTCTCGCCGGTCTCGGGCACGGGCATCGGGGCAACCGCGAGGGTTGCCTCTACAGTGGTCGCGCCAAGCAGGTGCAGCAGGTGGGCAGTGAAGGGGGTGTGGACACCCCGCTCCACCGCCAACCGCAGCACGGGCACGATTACGGCCCCCTCTTGCAGGATGACGCCGGGGGTTCCCTCTCGTTCGCACGCGGCCAGCACTGGCCTTAGTTCGGCCAGCGCGTCCTGGGGGCGGTCCCACTCCACGTAGAGGCGGGCCAGCAGCAAGCGGGCGCTGCCGTAGAGGGTGGAGAGGCGCACCTGGCGCTCCAGGGAGGCCGCTTCCCGCAGCGACCGCCCGGCCTCGGCGTAGCGCCCCTCGGCCATCTCCAGCAGGCCGCGCATCATCAGGCGCAGCACCGGGGCCGCAGGCCACTCGCCGGGACCGGCGGCGGCGCACATCCGGGCGTACAACCGGCGGGCCTTTTCCCAGCGGCCCTGTGACCACAGGACTCTTCCCCGCAGGTAGAGGAGGGAGGTCTTGAGTACCTGGTTCAGCAGAGGTATCGCCTCGACCTGCGGGCGCAGCACCTCGAAGAAGCGGCCGGCGGCGGCGTAATCTCCCCGGGCCGCGTGGGCGACGGCCGCGAGCGTGGCTGCGTCCACGCCCAGGAAGGCGGGACTACCCACCTGCTCGCGGAGCGCCAGCGCACCTTCGCCGGCCTGGATCGCCTGTTCCAGCCGGCCCCGCCACAGGTGGACAAAGGCCATCAGTTCCCCGACGGCCAGGGGCAAGAGGCTGATTGGATCCTCGACAAAGGCCGTGGCCTGGCGGCAGAAGCGTTCGATACGTTCCAGGCCGCCCGGCAGGACGGCAAACGGCTGCTTGAGGAGGAGGGCCAGCATGAGCCACACGAGCGGCTCGCCGCATCTCCTGACCACTGCCAGGGCCGCCTCCAGGTCCGCTTCCGCCCGCGTCCAATCGGACCGCAAGAGCCCCAGCCAGGCGCGTACCATCCGCAACTGCGCCAGGTGCAGGGGGGGGAGCGGGTACGCCAGGGCGCGGTGGATCAACCTCTCTGCACGCGCCAGGTCGGCCTGCAGAAGGGCAATGAGCGCCAGGGCTGCCAGGGCCAGCCCCTGTGCTTCCTCGTCGCCGGTCGCCTCGTAGACCTGCAAGAGACGTTCCTGAAGCGATTGCGCTTCTTCGAGTTCCCCTTCGAACAGGGCACGGTTGATCAACGGGCTAAGGAGGTCCGGGTGCGCCTCCCGGACCGGGGGGGGCAAGGCGCGGACCCAGCCGGCCAGGGTGTCCTGCAAGCCCCGCTGGAACAGTTGCACACTCGCCTGCTCGATGGCCTGGACGGCCTCCTCCCACATCCCGGCCGCCAGGTAGTGGCCGATGGCGCGGACCGGGTTCTTATGTGCCTGGGCCGCCCGGCGGTGCAACTCTACGACCTGCTCCCCCATCTCCCGTTGCAGCCGTTGGCGCAGGAACTCGGCAAAGAGGGCATGATACCGGTAGATTGGTAAATTGGTAGATTGGTAAATTGGTAGATTGGTAGATTGGTAGATTGGGGGCTGGGGACTGGAGAGTGAGGTGACAAAGAGACTGCGGCGGTCGAGTTCTTCCAGCAGCACACCGGCGTCGTGCCGGCCGGTGACGGCGTTGCACAGGGGGACGGTCAGTTCGGACAGGATGGAGGTCTGCAGCAGGAAGGTGCGCACGGCCGTGGATTGGCGGCTCAGCACTTCGTCGGCCAGAAAGTCGAAGACGTGGCGGTCGGTGTGGACCAGGTGGGCGATGAAAGCGGCACGGCCGGCCGGGGTGGGGATGCGGTCGAGGGAGCCGGCCAGCAACCGCAGGCCCACGGGCCAGCCTTCGGTGCGGGACTGGAGGGCGGCCAGGTCGCCAGGGGAGAGACCCAGGCGCAGCGTTTCGTTCAGAAAGGCGGTCGCCTCGTCCAGGGTGAAGCGCAGGTCGGGGAGATGCAGTTCGGCCAGTTGCCCCCGCGCCCGCAGACGGGCCAGCGCCAGGGGGGGATCGTGGCGCGTGCCGGCCGCCAGGTGCATCTGTGGCGGCAAGTGTTCGAGCAGGTAGTCCAGCGCCAGGTAGACGGCCGGCTCGGTGATAAAGTGCAGGTCGTCCAGGATCAGGACGAATGGGTCCGACAGGCTTTCCAGGACGTCGTTGATCAGCACCCCGACTACGCGCCGCATCTCGATTTTGGATGGTTCGGCGGAGTTTATCCCGAGCACAGCCGAAGGGCTCACCACAGGTTTTCGATTTTGGACCTGGGATTTGGCTGTGATGCCAAAGGCCGGGTTCAGGCCTTGCAGGGAGGCGACCAGGTAGGCCAGAAAGAGGAATGGATCGTTGTCTCCTTCGTCCAGCGTGAGCCAGGCCGTATGAGCAGGGGAGCGGGGGAGCGGGGGAGCAGGAGGGAACATCACCTCTGCACCTCTGCTCCTCTGCACCTCCGCACAGTATGCGGCCAGGAGTGTGGTCTTGCCGTAGCCGGCCGGGGCGGAGAGTAGGGTGAGGCGATGGGAGGTCAGTTTATCGCGCAGCGCCGCCAGCAGGCGCGGGCGGGGGATCACGTCGGCGCGGGGCAACGGGGGCTGAAGTTTGGTCTGTACCAGCCAGTCCAGTTGCTCGGATGCCCGCATGCCCATCCCCCTCTCGAAATCTCAGACGGTCTGTGACCGATGGTGGTGTCATTTTACCACACTTTCAGGCCACCCACAACACGCCCGCCAGGGCGCAGAGGGGCAGGGTGCTTTTCTGCTTTTTCCATTCCCACGCACTTTCTGGCTGGAGGGAAGGATTTTTTATCCTATCATTCCGCCAATCCTGCTCTTACTATATTGACGTAGGTTAAATCTCCATAAAGTCTGCTGGTATCTGCTCAATAAAGTGGGGCAATGTAGCCGAGGTTTCCATACCTCGCGGGCATAACGCGCTATGGAAAGCGCGGCTACATTAAAAGTGCCCCAGAATATTGAGATGATACGTCTGCTGGTATCTGCTCAATAAAGTGGGGCAATGTAGCCGAGGTTTCCATACCTCGCGG
>CAYQTW010000209.1:0-6224 GCA_964420485.1 uncultured Anaerolineales bacterium | reverse complement strand
GGTGACGATGGCGCCGCCATAGTCGTTCCACTTGCCGACGACGGCGGGGTTGACCAGGCCAGAGGGCAGAACGTCGGAGATGACCACGTTCTCGGCCAGGTTGCCATAGTTAGCGTAGGTGATGGTGAACGTGACCCAGTCGCCGGGCACGACGGTGGTGGGAGTAACCGTCTTGGTGATCCACACGTCGGCGACGGGAGAGACGGCGATGGCCCACTCGACCTCGGTCTGTACCGGGAAGCCAGGCTCGATGTAACTGCCAGACCCGTTCATATCCACAAAGTTGGTGATATCGCCCGTGTCCTGGACGTACCACTCGGGCCCCCAGATGCCGCCGGGGCTGTCGGTGGGGATGACGTGATAGACGTCGTGGGAGACGTTGGCGGCGTCGTTGTGCAGCGTGTAGACGCCGGTGTGGGGCAGCGGCGTGTGCGCGTAGGTGGGCAGCAGCCCGGACGGGCCCAACGGCGGGTCGCCGTCGGAGCCCACGCGCCCGGTCCACAGGGGCCGCCCGAGGAACTCGTTGGGCGGCAGGATCGTCTCCATACGGTCCCAGTAGGGGTCGGAGAAGGCGATGAATTTACCCTCCTTGTCCACGCCGGGCACGGTGACATAGTGGCCGCCGACCCGCTCGTACTCGCCCGGGCCGATGACAGCGTAGAACCCTAGCAGCAGGATCACGTCCTCGCTCCGCTCCACCTCCTCGGCCACCCACCAGAACTCGGGCTGGTGGACTTTGGTGATCACATACCCCTGGCGCAACAAGTGTATCTCTGTGTAGGTGATGATGGCGTTGTACAGGTCGGTGATGACGGTGCCGGCGTGCCCGTCCCCACTGTACAGCCCGTCGGTGTCGGCCAAAGCAGCCAACTCGCCTACGAGGGGATACACGTTGTCGGGGTAATGATCATCCAGGGCGGGATCGGGGGAAAAGACGAGCGGGTAGGTGTCGCTGATGATTGGTGGCACGGCGCCGTCGAACTCGAACTTGGAGTCGAACCACCACAGAGAGTTGGCCGCGGCCACGGGCCCGCAGTGACTCCACTGCCAGCCCATCCACGTGTCACGGCCCCACCTATCCTGTCTCTGGTCCAAGTCAGGCACGCCGCTGGGGCTAAAGTCCTCGTAAGGCTCGAAACGCTTGCCGTAGAGTTCGACCTTCTCGTCCTCCACCCAGCGCCCGCTGGCCTTCCAGGTGAAGGGGGAGACGGCCATCGCGTACTCGATCTCGGTGTGGATCGTAGCACCTTCCTGATGAGGCATCCAATCTAGCCACCTGGGGTTGGGGTTAAGACCAGGTACATCAAAAAAGATGGGAGACACCTGGTACTCGGGAATCCACCATGAGCCACCGGGGCTTGGGGAACCCGGCACAACCGCATAAGCGTCGTGGGAGACGTTGCCGGCGTCGTTGTGGGTCGTGACCGGATGGCCGGGTATGGGGATGTGCGGGATGAGCGTGCCACTGAGAACGCGGCCCTGACCGGTCATCCCGGCCCAGTCCTGCACCGGGTCGCTAAAGGCCAGTTGGAAGTTGACGGGGTCTACGCCGGCGACGGTGACGTAGTGGCCGCCGATACGAGCCCAGTAGCCCGGTGATTCCACCCATTCCCAGAACCCTAGTAGCAGGATGACGTCCTCGCTGCGCATCACCTCCTCGGCGATCCACTCGAACTCGGGCTGCTCCACCAGCGTGACGACATAGTCGTCCCACAGGCCGTGGTCGCGCAGGTAACGTTGGGTACCAGAGTACATGTCGTAGATGTACGTGCCAGGCCCCATCGGGTTATTGTCGGTGTTAAAGTAGATCCCCAGGTCCAGCGCCAGCGACATGACGTTCTGCGGGTCATGGTCGTCCCAGGGACCGTAGGGTTCGACCAGCGTATAACTGTCGCTGATGGGGATGGTGGAGGGCGGGCCGCCCGGCAACGGGCCGACGGGGTTCTGCTCGAACTTGGAATCGAACCACCACAGCGAGTTGGCGGCGGCGAAGGGGCCACAGAACGTCGGCGCCACTTGTATCTGGTCAAAGTCGGGCATGCCGGAGGGAGCGTAATCCTCCCAGAGGCCGGACTTCCAGTGCCAATCCGGTGGCTCTGTGACGTGGAACGTGATGGTGGTCACGTCGGCCACGTTCCCGGCGTGGTCATAGATCCAGTCGGTGATCGTGATCCAGGTGCAAGGGACGAGGGTGTTCGAGATGGCGACTGTGACCTCGATGCTACCCTGGGCGCCCGTCGCCAGGTTGCCGACGTCCCACGCGGCCCACAGACCGTCCGGGTCTGCCCGGGCCGGCAGCGGCACGGACGAGTAGAAGGGAGCCGAGACGGGGAACGTGTTCGTGATCCAGACGTTGGTCTCGAAGCCGTTGTTGTTGCCATAGTCCAGCGTGAACACAGCCGGGTCACCGGCGATGACATCCGTCTGGTAGGTGCTGTTTATCCACAGATCGGGCGCCAGTTTCGTGATGGGGACGGGCCGTCGCTCCACCAGGCCTCCCCCGATGTATAGCGCCTCCTCCAAGATGGTCGTGGTCCAGGTGCAAGGCTCGACGTGGAACTCTTTGGTGAGCGTCACGGGCTGTCCACCCGGCGCCGTCCAGGTCAGCCACCCGGCGCTGGCTACCACGCTCCCGGCACTGGGCAAGTAGGTGGTCAGACTGAGGTGAGCGGTGTCCCAGATCTCGGTCAGCGTGAAGGGTTGGGAAGTAGAGATGACATCCACGACCTTGATGGTGTCCGAGGTTTGGACCATGACCGAAAATCCCGCATGCCAATCCACGCCGTTGACCTGCTTCAACCAGGCGTACGACAGCGGCGATACGACGGTGAACGTGACCTGGGCCGTGTTCGCGTGCTGGACAATCTGGTATTGCTCCTGCGTTGTGGTAGTGATCTCGGCTGTGTTGGTGATGACAGTCTCGGCTGGCCAGCTCAGGCCCGGATCCACCTGGGCGGTGACGGTGATGATGCCCCAGCCCTGCCAGGGTATGCTGCCCACGGTCCAGGTAAAGGTGTCGTGGGTGACGATGTTGCCGCCGTAACTGTTCCAGGTGCTGACGGTGGCGTTGACCAGGCCGGAGGGGAGGACATCGGAGATGACCACGTTCTCGGCGTCATTGCCCGCGTTGCCGAACTCGATGATGAACGTGACCCAGCCGCCGGGCACGACGACAGTGGGAACGACCGTTTTGGTGATCCCCACGTCGGCGACGGGGGAGACGGCCACGGCCCACTCGACTTCGGTCTGGATGGGCATGGTGGGGTCGGGGTCTCCCGTTTGCTCACCGTTCTGGCCGATAAAGTTCTCAATGTCGTAACCCCATTCGGTCACATAATCCCACGGCCCCCAGACGCCGCCGGGGCTGTCGGTGGGCGTGACGTAGTAGACATCGTGGGAGACGTTGCCGGCGTCGTTGTGGATCTCGGGGGGGTGACCGGGGATGGGTTGGTGCGGGATGAGCAGGCCCTCGGCGACACGGCCCAGGTAGGAGGGCCAGCCGGGCCAGGGTCCCCCGGCGTAGGGCCAGGTCTGCCCGATGCGGTCGAACCAGGGGTCGGAGAAGGCGACGAAGCCACCCTGCTTGTCAACGCCAGGGAGCGTGACGTAGTGGCCGCCCAGGCGCACCCAGTTCTCGCTGCCGGGAGGCTGCTCTTGCCAAAAGCCCATCAGCAGGATCACGTCCTCGCTGACCTCGACCTCCTCGGCCACCCACCAAAAGTCGGGGCTCTCGACCATGGTGATGACGTAGCCTGGACGCAGGCCGTGGTCGGTGATGTACTGCTCAATGCCGGCGTAGAGGTCTTGGACGTAGGTGCCGCTGCCGATCTGGTCGGTTTGGAAGTAGAGCGCCAGGTCTTCGACAAATTCGCCTTGTCCGGGAGGCATTGGCGGTGGGAAAGGCCATCCGACGGGTGGCCAGCGTGTGGCCGGATCGTCCACGTTCAGCGGGTCGTGGTCGTCCCAGATTCCGGCCGGGTCGTAACTCTGCACCAGGGGGTAGTTATCGTTGTAGGGGATAGTGCCGTAGGGCGGAGGCACAGGCGGGCCGACCGGAGTGGGCTCGAACTTTGAGTCGAACCACCACAGGGAGTTGGCCGCCGCGACGGGGCCGCAGAAGGTCCACTTTCCTGAAAGATCTGGTGGATTCCGCCAGGTGTCCTGCTTCTGGTCAAAGTCGGGCACGCCGTTGGGGGCATAGTCCCACCACGGCTGCCAGAACTCGTCCAACTCGTACCACTCGCCGCTAGACTTCCAGGTGTAGGGGGAGACGGTGAGGGCGAACTCGACCTCGGTCTGGATATTGCCCGTCCACATGTAAGGTTCCATATCAATGAGAGGGTTGGGGTTGATGCCGAATAAGAATCCAAAGATCTCATTCCATCCCCATATACCCCCACCCCAATTCCAATACCCGTATCGTTCTAGTCCCCAGACTCCGCCGGGGCTGGTGCTCTCCGTGACAGTGTAGACGTCGTGGGAGATGTTGCCGGCATCGTTATGGATTGTTGAGTCGTGACCAGGGATAGGAGTATGGGGGATGAGAGTACCGCTGAGGACACGGCCAGCCCAACCATTCTCGGCATAGTCTACCAACGGGTCGCTGAGGGCGATAAAGCCGGCCGGATCCACACCTGCCACGTTGACGTAGTGACCGCCGACGCGCGCCCAACGCCCCTCAAGTTCCCGCCACTCGTAGAACCCCAACAGCAGGATGACATCCTCGCTGCGCATCACCTCGTCGGCCACCCACTCGAAGGTGGGGCTTACCACCAGCGTGACGATGTAGTCGTCCCACAGGCCGTGGTCGCGCAGGTACTGGTGGGTGCCGAGGAACATGCTGATGGGGTCGGTGCCGCTGATGCCCTGGTTGGTGTCAAAGTACACAGCCAGGTCGTCAACCAGCGGGACGGTGTTGGAATAGTGGTGGTCGTCCCAGACGAGCGGGGCATAAGACCACACCAACCGGTAGGTGTCGCTGATGCCCGGCGGGGGGTGGTCAGGGGTTTCAAACTTGGAGTCGAACCACCACAGGGAGTTGGCGGCAGCAGCGGGACCATCGTGGGTTTTTACCTCTCCCAGCGGGCCACCTGGTAGGAACCAATTGTTTTGGTTCTGGTCAAAGTCGGGCATGCCGGAGGGGGCATAGTCCTCCCACGGGCCGGGCTTCCAGTAGAAAGAGTCCCAGCCGGAGGGGACGATACTGGCATCGCCGGAGGAGGAGACCAGGGAGCCCCAGGTATCAGGAACAGCGCCGTCGGCTCCGGCAGGCCAGTAGTAGGTTGGGCCGGGGCCACCGTTGCTCAGAGCCAGGCCCAGTTCCTTGAAAGTGCCGGTGTTGATGCCCAGTTTGGCGAACGGGATGCCGAACTCGGCCGACCAGCCGGACATCGTCTCGGTCAGGCCCCAGGTCCAGGTGATAGTTACGTTTGGGGCCCAGCCCGTGCCGGTGCCCTGCCATTCAGCGGCTACATAGTTGCGCCACACCAGGAACCGAAAGTCGTCGGTCTGAGGGTCCCCACCGCCATCGTGATTGGTGTCCAGGAAAATAGAGGCATTGGGCCAGGGGTTTTTGTTTACCCTGTCCGGCAACTCGAAGGCCACATACAGGTTGTTACTGTCCTGCTTGAAAAAGACCTCGACGTCGCCACCGTAGCCGGAGAAGACTACCTTGCCCGCGCCGGCATACTCGCCGGGGTCAATGCGCCCGTCCACCGTGGGCGACCACGAGTGATAGGGTGCGTCGGTCACGTCGTCGTCGCTCAACCAGGGTGGGGACAGAGTCTGGGGCGCGGCGGGCGCGCTTGGGGCGTCCTCCACGCTGGCGCTGGTTGGCTGTGTCCACTCTAGCGCCAGTGCCAGCCCCCCCAGCGCAACCAGCGCCAGGGTGGTCGCGATCAAAAGTCTTGCCGTTTTCATCGTATTCCTCCTTATCGCTTTGAGAGAAAAGACTATATTCGTTGTCCGCCCTTCTACATGTCCTTTCGCTCACCTCCTTTGCCCGCCCTGATCTGTTTGCCGCACTTGTCCGATTGGGGTGAAAGCCGAAACGCCTCGACTGAGCTCGGCGCAGGCTTGTTTCGGCGGCCCTGGCAATCGGTTGTGCAGGTGCGGCTCGTGCTTGCCAAAGACACTAACGAGTTGGTGTATCCATTGTCACCGCAGGATGCGGTGGGTAGATGTCAGTGATGAAGAAGGTCTATTGATAAAGAGGGGTTCAGATG
>CAYQTW010000208.1:2817-6268 GCA_964420485.1 uncultured Anaerolineales bacterium | reverse complement strand
TAAATGACCAAATCCCAATGACCAAACCCCAAATGAGCGTGTCATGCCTCGACTTTCTCCACCTCGCTCGACGCTAGCCGCAGCCGCAGGAACAGCCACGGTGCTCCCAGCGCGGCCCACAGCCCCATCAGCCCGTAGCGCACGGTGCGCATGACGAGGTAGAGCGGCTCCCCCTCGGCGGGAAAGACCAGTTTGAGGCCAACGTAGAGGACGATCAGTACAATCGCGCCGACCAGGAAGCGCACACTGCGCTGCCATAGCGGGCCGGCTGCGCTAAAGGAGATCATCTGCCTGGTCAACGTCACTCCCACGCCCATCCCCATCAGCACCGCCATTGGGCTGGTCGTGTCCTTGGTGGGGTAAAGCAGCAGCAAGGCCAGCGGCACGACCACAGCCAGCGACAGTTGCGCGACCAGACTGGCCTGCTTGAGCCATGCCTCGATGCGCGGCTCGAACACCAAGTAGACCGCCAGGAAGATAGCCCCGACCGCCCACCCGCATAGTACGTCGGTGGGAAAGTGTACCCCCAGGTAGACGCGAGAGAAGCCGATCAGGATCATCAGCAGGATGGCGACGGCCCACAGCCAGGCTTTGCGGAGCGAGGCCGCGATGACGCCCCACACGACGACTGCCGATTGAGAATGCCCGCTGGGCAGCCCGTATCCCTCGGCGTCGTACAGTTGCACCGTCGAGTCGAGTTCGAACGGGCGCGGGTGCGCGAACAGGTGCTTGAGCCCGGTGTTGACGTAGGTCGAGAGGAGAAAGGCAAAGGCCAGGCGCGCCCCCACCGCCAAGTCCACGCACCAAAAGACTAGCGGGAGAAGTATGAGAAAGAACTCTTCATTGCCCATAGAGGTGATAGCCTTCATAATCGCGTCGAGCGCCGGGCCGTGCATCAGTTGAATGGTGTGAATGACGTTAATTCCCCATTGCCATACGGGTTCCATTGTTGCCTCCTAACCTGGACAAGCCAGGACCAAAAAGGTTTTTGACAGGATCCACAGGATTTACAGGATGAGAAAGAAATCTTGTCAATTCTGTAAATCCTGTCGAGAATTCTTGCTCAATCTTGAGCCGAGAGGCTCTCCCACGCCGCCTGGGCCGCCGACTGCTCGGCCGCCTGCTTGCTGCGTCCCATTCCCTGCCCCGCTACCTCTTGGCCTAGGACAACCTCTGCCACAAAGGTCTTGGCGTGATCGGGTCCTTTCTCGGCGACGGTGCGATAATGAGGCGTGACTCCCAATTCAGCCTGGCTCCACTCTTGCAGGCGGCTCTTGGCGTCCCAATCCGCCTCCACCGCCAGCGTCGCCTCGGCCACTGGCTCAATGAGCGGTTCGACGAAAGCCTCGACTGCTGCCAACCCGCCGTCGAGGTAAAACGCTCCCACGACGGCCTCGAAGGCATCGCACAGATTGGCATCTCGCTCTCGTCCCCCGGCCTCTTCCTCCCCGTGCCCCAGCCGCAAAACCTCTCCGATCCCCACCTGCCTGGCGAATCGCGCCAGCGTCTCGGTGCGCACCAGGGCCACTCGCAGGCGGGTCAAACGTCCTTCGTCAAAGTCGGGATAGCGGCGGTAGACCCACGCGCCGGCGACGAAATCAATCACCGCGTCGCCCAGAAATTCGAGGCGCTGATTGTCGCCCGCCGCATCCTCTGGGTGCTCGTTGACGTAGGATGGATGGGTGAGGGCCAGAAGGAGCAGGTTCGGGTCGTGGAAGCGGTATCCCAGCCTGTGTTGAAGGGGTTCGAGGTCGGGAGCAGGAGCACGTTGTTGCCAAACTGATTCGTCGTTCATTGGCTCATTGTTCATTGTCTTATCACCTGATACCCATCCGGCTCTCCAATCATGAGCACCTGATTGTTTTTGCGGTCAAAGATCACTGCGAACTGATCCAGCACATCGCGGCCCAGGACGGGGAAACGAGCCGCATGAGGGTCGAGGAAAACGTTCATCTCGCCGCCAAACAATCGCCTTTGGCCAGACAGGGACTTGAGCAAGAGTTGGCTCTGCCATTGAAAGTAGGGCACGCCGGTTCCACCAATGCCTCCCACATCTGTTCGGACATCCAGGCTCGTGGTGTCAATGCCCAGAACGGCAATGCTCCGCTGAGGTAAAAACGTCTCATCAGCACCAGTGTCTACGAGAAATGAGGTCTTGATCCATTTCCCTTGTGTAGAAAGAACCCAGGCAGTGATGAACGGCCTGTAGGCCCCTCGGTGAAAACGGTATGAACCGTGAAAGATCACAGGATTAGAACCTCCTTTTTGTAGGGGATGTAATCTACAAAAGGTTCTTGCTCAGGATACCTGGACTTGGCCTGTCTGTATACCTCTTCGTGCGTATCTCCCACGAAGAGTTCTTTGTTTACGACGGTCAGGTGCTTGCCTCGATATTTGGCTTCAAATTCCTGTGCGTGTTCGTTCCACCAGGCGACGTCCTCCGCATCGCGCTCGAGTTCTTGCAATTCCTCCTCGGTGGCCTCCTCAATGAGGCCCAGATCACGTAGAGCCATTTCACTCCTCCTCACTACTCTTTTCTCCGCGCAACTCGCGGCTCAATCGCAGCCGGAAGCGCACCAGGTCACGGAATGCTCTGACAATCACCATGAGATTGGCGCCGGTGGGCTCGCCCGCGAGGCGTGGCAGATGTGTCACCGGCACCTCGGCGATGCGGTAGCCACGCGCCTTGGCGCCGGCCAGGAACTCGGTGTCAATCATCGCCCCATCGGAGACGAGCGTCACGTGATCCAGAACGTCGCGCCGGAACAGTTTGAAACCGCAGTCAATATCGCGGCACAGGTAGCCGAAAAGAAGCCGCACCAGCGTGTTCCAGCCGAGGGCGTTGAGTTTGCGGATGGGCGTATCCTGCCGGTCGGCCCGATAGCCGCACACGATGTCCGCCCCGTCGAGACGTTCCAGAAGCCGGTTGATTTCGCTAAAATCAAACTGGTTATCCGCCGGGACGAACGCGATCAGATCATCCGTGGCGGCCGCGAAGCCCGCTTTGAGCGCTCCGCCATAGCCCCGGTTGGGGTAATGCTCCACCAGCCGAAAATTGGGGATACGCTGCGCCAGTTCGCGGGCGATCTCACCCGTGCGGTCGGCGCTGCCGTCGTTGACCAGGATGATCTCGTAATCCATTCCCAACTGCTGGGCCACGGTCGAGGCCTGCTCCACGGCCTTTGCGACATTTGCCTCTTCGTTGTAGGCAGGAAGAACTAGGGACAGAGATGGCATTGGACCTCCATTTGCGCTTGCGGCAGCGGATAGGTAACGAATAAGCGGATGGGTGGGTACCACGGGCCATCTGTTTATCCGTTTTTCATCTGTTGCGCCTTGACAACTACGTTACAGGTATTATATCATATCCGACTGTATTGCTCAACTGTGGGCTTTAGGGTATAATTTGGTAAATTGGTATGTAGCGGTTAGACGCGCATGATCCGTTAAT
>CAYQTW010000208.1:0-2717 GCA_964420485.1 uncultured Anaerolineales bacterium | reverse complement strand
GATGCGTTTGTGGAGGGATTATTCGCGTAGGGGGTAGCAATATGAGATTCACATACGATCCCCGCTACAACATCGCTTACATTCGTTTTCAAGAAAAGCAAGCCCAAGTGGAGACGATTCGAATCAGCGACGAATTAGCCGTGGATGTGGTTCCCAATGGAACGCTCTACGGCATCGAATTGTTAAATGCAAATGAGCAACTATGGCATCAAGATACAGGCAGGCTTCTAGTCATCAATGAAGCCACCGGCCAGCGTGCCGAACTGCCACTTGCTGTTGGTTGGATGGAGCAGTCGCATAGTTACGAGATTGGAGGTGTACGTGGAAGAAATTTGTAACCGCCTAACGGCTTTGAACGCAAAACTGGAACACATCCGGGGGCGTCTTTGACCTGGCTGCCAAAGAGCAAGAGATCACCCGACTGGAGAAACGCGCCAGCGCCCCCAATTTCTGGGACGACCCCGAGATGGCCCAGGCGGCGATGCGGCGCCTCGCCAGCCTGCGCGAGGAGGCGGAGCGCTGGAACACGCTGGAGCAGCGGGTACAGGACACGTTAGAGTTCGCCACGCTGGACGACGAGAGCCTGGGCGACGAACTGACCGCCGAGACGGAGGCGCTGGAACAGGAAATAGACCGCCTCGAGTTCCACCTGCTCCTCTCCGGGCCCTACGACCGGGGCGACGCCATCCTGGCCATCCACGCCGGCGCCGGTGGCACTGACGCCCAGGACTTTTCCGAGATGGTGCTGCGTATGTACCTGCGCTGGGCCGAGGCGCGCGGATACGAGGCCGCCGTGGTGGACCGGCTCTGCGGCGAGGAGGCCGGCATCAAGCGGGCCACCGTCACCATCTCTGGCCCTTATGCCTACGGGTATCTGCGCGCCGAGCGGGGCGTGCACCGGCTGGTGCGGCTTTCTCCCTTCGACGCCGCCCATCGTCGTCATACCTCTTTCGCGTTGGTCGAGATCTGGCCCGATATCGGCGACGACATCTCGATAACGATTGATTCGAACGACCTGCAGATTGATACCTTTTGTGCCTCGTCGGCCGGCGGACAGCACATGCAGAAAAACGAGACGGCAGTGCGCATCACTCACATCCCCACCGGCGTCATCGTCTCTTGCCAGAACGAGCGCTCACAGACGCAGAACCGGGAGACGGCGCTGCGCGTGTTGCGGGCGCGGCTGCTACAACTGGAGGAGGAAAAACGGCGCGCAGAGATCGCCGAACTAAAGGGGGAACACGTGGACGCCGGCTGGGGCAACCAGATCCGCTCCTACGTGCTGCACCCTTACCAGATGATCAAGGACCATCGCACCGGCTACGAGACCGGTAACGTGCAGGCCGTGCTCAATGGGCGGTTGGACGGGTTTATGGAAGCGTATTTGCGTTTTGTGATGGGCGCCGGAGAATCCGGCCACGAGCATTAGATAGGAGGTAAAAATGACCATCAAAAAGTCTGGCATCAAAAAGCCCAGGGGAGGGTTTTCGTCGTCTAGGAAACCGTCAACGACCACCCGTTCCACTATCAGGACGCGCAAAGGGGCCTCGGGAGTGAGCCGGACGGCCGGAACGGTGCGCGAGGAAACCCGCGCCAAACTGGACGATCTGCAGAGAGAGTTGGGCAACCTGCAATCGTCGCTACTCCTGACCAGCGTGCACAACGAGATGGGGGACATTGAAATAACCCTTTCGCTGCTCCCGACCGAGATCAAGGAACTGCGCACCCGGGGCTATGTCTTTCGCAGTTTCCTGGAAAACAAGATCAAGGTACTGGCCAAGCAGTGGCAGGATATAAACAGCCGCGTGTCCCGCGAGGTGAGCCGGCGCACGCGGGAACTGGAGCGGGAGGCCGATGAGGCCGAACGCGCCCTGCAACAGGCCATGAGTGGCCGCGCCTCCCAGGTGTCCCGCGCCGAGAGTGCCATCAACACACTGGAGAGCAAGGTGCGGGCAGCGCAGTCGGCGGTTGGAGCGATGTACGAAGCGCTTCAGCAGAACGTCAACCAGACCCAATCCCAGGTGAAAGAGATTCGCTGGCTGCTCGACCAGATAGACGAGGCCAGTTTCCCGCTCTACCCGGCCGAGGACCCCGTGGCGGCCTGCGAGGCCCAGTACATGGAGACCAAGAAGGAGGGTCCCAAGGGCGTGCTCTATCTGACTGACGCGCGGTTGATCTTTGAGCAGAAAGAGGAAAAAGCCACCAAAAAGATGCTCTTTATCACTACCGAGAAGGAGACGATCCAGCAACTCGTCTTTGAGACGCCCATCGGACAGGTTGAGGAGATCAAGGCCAGCGACAAAGGTTTTCTGGGGCGCAAGGAAATGCTGGAACTGCTCTTTGCACCCGAGGCCGACCTGAACGGGGCCACGTTGCGCCTGCACGGTGGTGCCGACAATGAAGACTGGGCCGGGTTGATCGGCCGAGTAAAGTCCGGAGAGATCGACAAAGAGCGCACGCAGCCGAAGGAAGAAGCGGTGGTCGAGGCGGCCCGGGCCGCGCCGACCAAGTGCCCCACCTGCGGCGCGACTCTCTCCGTCGAGATCGTGCGCGGCATGCGAGAGATCACCTGCGAGTACTGCGGCTCGGTGATCCGTTTGTAATGGGCCGCGCCGCCGTGAACAGGCGGCGCTGGAAGCCCAGCACCGGCTCTTTAGGCCGGTGGGCCGCGCCGCCGTGAACAGGCGGCGCTGGAAGCCCAGCACCGGCTCTTTAGG
>CAYQTW010000207.1:1843-6275 GCA_964420485.1 uncultured Anaerolineales bacterium | reverse complement strand
ACGTACACCTGGCCACCTTGCGCGACCAGTCGCGGCTTTTGGTCCCACAGATTGTCCGGCCCGACGACGGCCAGCGTCTCGGTGGTCCAGGAGGCGCCGTCGAAGGCGGCGTGGCGCACGGCTAAATTGCTTCCCTCCTGCGCCATATACGCGACGTGGGCCGTGCCGGTCATCTCCGCCCCGATGGATGGGTGGACGCTGACGTCCCCCGGCGTGTCCACCAGGCGGGTGATCCAGGTCGTGTCGCTGAGGGTGGCGTGGTAGAGCGGCTGTCGGTCATCGGCGTAGGCGGCGTGCGGGGCGTTAGAGGCATCCAGTGCCAGGTCCAGCCAGTCCGCCTCCGCACCGGGGACGGCAAGTCGTGTCGTCCAGGTGACAGTGTCGGACGCGACGGTGGCATAGTACAGCCCTTTGGCCAGGTAAGCCACGTGGATGGACTCGTCACTGCCCACGGCGATGGCCGCTTTGTCCAGCGTCCGGCTCTCGTCCAGCGTCTGGGTGGTGAAAGAGGCGGTCTCGGCGGCGTAGCGCAACCCTTTATCGGGGCGGTAGTAGTAGGCGATGTGAGCCTTCCCGTCGCCGTCCAGCGCCAGCGTGGGCCGGGGATCGTCCCGGTCGTAGCCAAAGGTTTCCACAGTCTCCGTCGTCCAGGCAGTGCCGGTCAGCGGGAGAGAGGCGTAACGGACAGTGGTGGTATAGTTGCCGTAGGAGCCTTTCTGCAGCGTGTAGGCGATGCCCACCCGGCCGCCGTTGACGTCCAGCGCCGTGCTCTGCCGCATATAATCTCCACCGGCGTCGTCCACCAGCGTCGTCTCCCAGGAGCCGCCCGGCTGGGCGTGGTACAGCGCGGTGTTTCCCCGGAAGAAGGAGACGTGGGGCGTGCTGCCATCGTAAGACAGGCTGGGGTAACGGTAGAAATCGGTGCCACTGCTGACCACCGCGTAGGTCGTCCAGGGCGCGGCGGCGGTGTAGGTGTAGAGGCGCACTTGACGCGGGGAACTGTCGTCGTAAACACAAGCCACGTGGGGCACGTCGTTCTGATCCAGAGCCAACGAGTAACCATCGCCCAGGTCGCAGGCCCCATCGGTGATGACCAGCGTGGGGGTGAGCCAGGCGGTGTCGCTGTAAGCGGTGTAGTAGAGCGCGTCGTCATAGTCGTACACCAGATGGAGACTCCCATCACTGCCCTGTTGCAGGTCGAGCAATCCCAACTTCCAGGATGAGGTGATGTCGGCGACCTCCTCCACCGTCCAGGTGATCCCACCGGTGGCAGAGATCTGCCGCGCCAGCCACAGGTAATTCTCCCCGTAAAAGGCGATGCGGGTGTGATCCTGGTCGTCTAGCACCAACGCGGCCAATTCGAGACCGGCGACTGTTCCCGACACCGTCTCGCTGAACCAGGTTGTGCCGCTGAGCGTGGCGTAGTAGAGACTGGCGCCGGCGTAGGCGATGTGGACCGCGCCGTCACTGCCCACGGCAATGTGCCGCCAACCGCCCAATTCGTCGTCAAATTTGCGGGGGGCAGCCAGCGGCTCGGGGTCGCTCCACTCGTCGGCCGGGCTGCTGGTTGCTCCGGCGTCTTCCAGAGCGCGGGGGTGGGTGACGACAGCGGTGTTGTAGATGTAATCGTCGGTGTTGAGCGCGGCGGCGTAGGTGACGGTGACCATGCCACTCACCGCCAGGTCGCCGTCCCAGCGGACGGTGCGGCCGGCGTCGAGGTAGGTGGGCGTGCCGCCGGTGGCCTGGAGCGTGCCGCTCACGTAATCCAGCCCGGTGGGCAGCGTGTCTGTCATCACCGCACCGCCGGCAACCGCGCCCCCGGTGTTGTTCATCACGATGGTGTAGGTCACAGTGTCGCCCCACTCCGGAAAGTCGTCGCTGGGGATGATCTGCAGGCCCAGATCGGGGCGGGCTGACAAGGCGAAACGGACGGCCATCCCGTTCTGCGGGGGACAATCGGCCGTGCCCCGGCAGTAGGTCAAATAGTCCTCCCTGTTCGTGGCGTAGCCGATGATGCCGACGGTGGTAGTCATCGTGCTGGACGTGGGCGCCGAGAGGTACTGGTAGGTGATGGAATCATCCTCCAAGTCGAGGATGATCTGGAACGTGGCCGTCAGGCCAGAGACGGTGTGGGTGACCTCGTCGTACTGGATGATGAACGTCTCGTGGCCGTTGTAGGCGCTGGTGGTGGAATAGTAGATGGTATTGCCCACGTCCAGGTCGGTGCAAAAGGCAGCCAGCGTGTCCGGCGGCTGCCGTTCGGCGGGGACGCACTGGGTGACAATGTCGCCGGTAAAAATAGAGCGGAATGTAGCATAGCCGTTGGTGGTGACGTAGATAAAGGTGCGGTCTATGTCGTAGAAGGTGAACGACGAGGGCAAGATGATATACTTGTAGCCTGTGTCGGTGTCGACAAAGTTGATTTCGGTGCCGCTGGCGGCAATGTCCACCCAGTTGTAAAGCCCCGCGTCGGCCAGGCTGTCGGTGTAGACGTAGCCAAAACCGTCGGGGCCGCCGGTGGCCTGCCCTGAGCCAGGTCGAAGGGACGGGGGATTGGAGATTGAAGATTGGAGATTGGAGATTGGTTGGGCCGGGGACGCAGCCTCCGACTGCCGGCCTGCTCCCAGGAGCAAAACGGCTGCCAGAGTCAGGCCGAGGGCCAGCGCGAACGAGATGTGTTGCAGTTTCTTGGTGTTCATTTCTTTCCTCCTCGTGGTAGGTTGTTCGCTTTTTTCCAAATTCGTTGTTGTGCCCCAGCCGTTTGACAAACCACTACTTTACAATTACACTGCGTTGTATGCATAGTCAGGAGCAAACCGGTGGAACATTATCCTCACAAGTGGACAGTACAGGACCGGTATGGTAACATCGTGTACATGACAGCGGAACGTTGGCGACACGCGCTAGAAAAACGTCTCTGGCTGGCAGACTCAGCAGGTCTAATTTTGCTCGGCCTGGATCACCAGATCCAGGCCGAGCGCGGGATTTGGCAATCCCCTCGGAGCGATTTTAGATCTACTGAGACTATATTGATGGATGAGCAACTATCTGTACATTATGAATACGACAAAGTAGGAGATGTTCTAGACATCTACTTTGGCGAAAACAAGAGAGCCTGGACCATTGAACTCACCGAAAACATAATGATCAGCATAGACCACCAGACAGGCAAGGTCGTTAGTCTGACTCTCCTGGATTTTACCGAACTCGTTCGTCCCACGCCGGTGGGACCACGCAGTTTTCCCCTAACGGGCCTGGATACGCTCCCGGCCGATGAACGTGATTTGGTGATACAAGTACTGACTGCTTCACCCGTGAGCGCCCTGCTGGACGTGTCCCTGGTCTTGTCTCCGCCTGCATCCCCTCTACCCATCATACATCTGGAACGACGACCGGTTGAGAAATTCGATCTGGTCCCTGTGGCTGTGAGTTATTCCTGAACCCAGCGATCGAGATCACGACCACCCCCTCTCCCTGTCTCCCCATCACAAATCCAGCGTCTCCCGCGCGCCCCAGCCCCGGCTCTCGTCCAGCAGGTCAATCCGCCGGGGCGTGACGCGCACGACGAGGTAGAGTTCGGCTGGCGCGGGGATGTGCGCGCCTGCGGGCAGCAGCGCGTCCCAGTCGGGCTGTTCCACCGGCCGGGCGGCGCCCAGGCAGCGCAGCCAGCGCAAACCCTGTGCGCCGGTGTCCTGCACGACCAGCGCCACGCGGCCATCCTGCTCCAGGTGGTAGGCCACGTCGGCCCAGCGGGGGAGGAGGCAGTCTACCTCCAGGCCGGCGCTGCGGTAGCGGGCGGGCATGGCCCGCGCCCCGTCCGGGCCGGCCGCGCTGATGACGCACACGCGGTGTTGCGCAAGATAGGCTGCCATGCGGTCGCGTAATTTGTCCAGCAAGGTGGCGCTCCTAGAACACGGATTGGTAGGATTAACGGATCAGGGCAAGTTTACCACGTAAAGGCGGGGTTGTCATCGTACTAAAGTACAATATTGCTGGAGGGAGGGTACAATCTTTCAAGTACAATACGAGGGAGGGGGACAGGGAGACGGGTCGCCTCGTCACCCTTCAGAGGAGACGCAAGTCGCGGACGCGGGCGGCCGCCTGGGTGCGGGAGGAGACGTTCAGTTTGCGCAGGATGTGGGAGACGTGGGCTTTGACGGTGCGTTCGGTGATGACTAGCTGTTCGGCGATGGCGCGGTTGCTGGCCCCGGTGGCGATCAGGCGTAGAACCTCGACTTCACGTGGGGTGAGGGCAACCGCGAGGGTTGCCCCTACCGCGAGGGTTGCCCCTACCGCGAGGGTTGTCCCTACCGCGAGGGTTGCCCCTACCGCGAGGGTTGCCCCTACCGCGCGGGTTGACTCTACGGCGGGCACGTTCAGGAGGGCCAGCAGGCGGGCGGCGAAGGGAGCGTAGGTACCCTGTCGCTGTACA
>CAYQTW010000207.1:0-1743 GCA_964420485.1 uncultured Anaerolineales bacterium | reverse complement strand
CAGGAGGGCCAGCAGGCGGGCGGCGAAGGGAGCGTAGGTACCCTGTCGCTGTACAGCCAAATGCAACAGTGGCACGATCAGCGGCCCCTCTTGCAGGATAAAGCCCGGGCTGTGCTCCCGCCGGTGACGCGCCAGCACGGGCACGAATTCCGCCAGGGCGTCGTCGGCGCGGCCCATCTCCAGGTATAGATGGGCCAAAAGGAGACGCGCATTGCCCACCCATTCGGATAAGGAAGGGTCACGTTGGAGAGAGACTGCGGCCCGCAGGCTTTCCTCGGCGCGGCGGTGATCGCCATCGGCCAGAGCCAGCAAACCGTGGAGCATAGCACACAGCACATCTGCCGTGCAAGACCCTGTTGCTTCTCCCCAAGCCTCCAGTTGATGGCAAACCCGGCCAGCCTCGTCCATCTCTCCCTGGAAACACAGGGCGCGCCCTTTCGCGTACAGGAGAAGCGAGACGATGGCAGGAGGGAGTGTTGCCTGTTTTATGCCCTCAAATATCAAAGAGAGGTAACGGAGGGCGACGGCGTACTTGCCTTGAGCGGCATAGGCTGACGCCAATGCTAACAACACATCCAGGTCTACGATGATCCTTTCCCCCAGTCGCTCACCGAGTGCCAATGATTTTTCACCGGCCTGGATGCTCTGGGCCAACTGCCCGTGCCACAAATGCACCAGGGACCAAAATCCAGTCATGATCTGTTGAAAAAACAGGCTTTGTTGTTCGAGGTTGACAGACATGCGGCGGCAGAGACGCTCGAGACGTTTCACCCCTCCCGGCAACAAGGCCAGCAGTGGATTCAGGTAGAGCAGCAGATGGAACAGTTGTCCCGGGTCACGGATGGGACGGACGATGTCCCAAATCGCCTCAAAATCTGTGGCTGCCCGGTCGGCGTGGCCCGTAGTGAGAGCCACGAATGCTCGTTCAGCCAAAATCTGTACCCGGCTCGACGAAGAAAGGGGAAAAGCCAGGGCACGCTGACCCAGGGCGTGACTGCGTTCGAAATCTCCCTGCATCGAGGCGCAAAAGACCAGTTGGGCCAATGCTTCTCCCTGTCCGGCCGGGTCGTTGTTGGCAGCAAATCCTTTGAAAGCGCGCTCCAGGTATCCCCGACCGCTCTTTACATCCCCTTGATATGAGATGGATGTGCCCAACAGGTAAAGCAGGCAAGGTGAGACGTCCAGGCTGGCTTCGGGCAGGGCACGGAGCCAGCCGAGCAGGGTGGGCAAGAGTCCTTGCGCGATCAGTCCTCCGCCCACCTGCTCGATGGCCTGGGTGGCTTCCTCCCACATCTGCGCCGCCAGGTAGTGAGCGATGGCGCGGTCGGGGATGGTTTGGGCCTGGGCGGCGCGGCGGTGCAGGTCGGCTACCTGCTCCGGCTCCTCCCGTGCCAGCCGTTGGCGCAGGAACTCGGCAAAGAGGGCGTGATATTGGTAGATTGGTAGATTGGTAGATTGGGGGCTGGAGACTAGGGTGATAAAGAGGCTGCGGCGGTCCAGGTCGTCCAGGATGGCTGTGGCGTCATTCCTGCCGGTGACGGCGTTGCACAGGGGGGCGGTCAGTTCGGGCAGGATGGAGGTTTCTAGCAAAAAGGTGCGCACGGCCTCGCTCTGACGACTCAGCACCTCGTCGGCCAGAAAATCAAAGACGTAGCGGTCGGTCTGGGCCAGGTGGGCGATGAAGGCAGCGCGGCCGGCGGGGGTGGGGATGTGGTCGAGGGAGCCAGCGAGGAGGCGCAGGCC
>CAYQTW010000206.1:0-6289 GCA_964420485.1 uncultured Anaerolineales bacterium | reverse complement strand
TCTGCGTCCTATTTTCTGTATCCGGAGTCAAGTGTTAAATTTGTCAGTCAACCAGAGGCTGCGCAGTTCGAGGATATTGCTCGCCGATTTCGACAGGGACAGCCTGACGTGCTATCGCCAGCCTGGGGAGCGTGGCGCGCACCCGCTGCAAATCTTCCAGGTCAATGTAGCGCCTGAGCGTCCCGTCATGGATTGCCCACAAGGCGGGTTGAACTGGACAGATCCGGCGTCCGGCTGTTTCTGTCCGGCAATGATGCGCAGGAGCGTGGCCTTGCCGCATCCATTAGGCCCGATCAGCCCCAACCGGTCGTCTGGATTGTCAACACAGTTCACACGGTTGACAATTCTGAACATTTGCGTTATCCTCCATTCTGTCAATCCTAACCTGGACAAGCCAGAACCAAAAATATTTTTGACAAGATTTACAGGATTTACAGGATGAGGAAAAATCTTGTCAATCCTGTCGAAAATCCTTGCTCAATGTACAAGAATTTCACTGGTAAGGTACTAACCTGGACAAGCCAGAACCAAAAATATTTTTGACAAGATTTACAGGATTTACAGGATGAGGAAAAATCTTGTCAATCCTGTCGAAAATCCTTGCTCAATGTACAAGAATTTCACTGGTAAGGTACTAAATCAACAAATCTTGGAGCACTCACGATCAACAAAAAACTATGCTTGAACAACTTTTACACAACGGCATCCTGGTACTCGAGGTTTCACTGCCTGCGCACCTCGAACTCGTGATTCGTGGCGAACACAGGGAATTGTCTCCCCGGCAAATAGAGATGGCGCTGGCCTGGGCCAGGAAAGAGGGCACTCCCTACGTGGAGGACTCGGTATTCGTCCGCAACTTTTTGCAGGATTTCAGCACTGCACTGGACATCACCCCGCCATTGACAATTGACGAGGTGGATTTTGGCCCAGCCCTGGAAATCGTGCAGGCCGAACGGGCTGCCAAAAAGCGGTTGACTCGGGAAGAGCGCAAGACGCTGGCAGCCCAACGTAAAATCAAGCGCGAACAACTCAAGGAACAGTATGGCTACGCCATCGTGGATGGCGAGCGCGTCGAGATTGGCAGCTACATTGCCGAGCCCAGCAGCATCTTTATGGGGCGCGGTAAACATCCGCTGCGCGGCAAGTGGAAAAAAGGCCCACAGCAGAGTGACATCACACTCAACCTGAGTCCCGATGCCCCTCGTCCTCCCGGCGACTGGGCAGAGATCGTGTGGCAGCCAGAGTCACTGTGGGTGGCGCGCTGGAAGGATAAACTCTCTGGCAAACTAAAGTATGTCTGGTTGAGCGACACCGCCCCGGTGAAACAAGAACGACAAGCGGCCAAATTCGACCAGGCCATAAAGTTGGACGAAAACCTGGAAAAAGTTCGAGCACACATTGAGCAGGGCCTGACGGATGCGGATGCCAGGCGGCGGATGGTGGCGACAGCCTGCTATCTGATTGACGCGCTCTGTTTGCGTGTGGGAGACGAAAAAAGCCCCGATGAAGCCGATACAGTGGGAGCCACCACCCTCCGCCCCCAGCACATTACGCTGCATCCCGACGGCACGGCCGAGTTCAAGTTCCTGGGCAAGGACTCGGTGTTGTGGCACAAAAAGATTCCACTCCCCCCGGTGGTGCGACAAAACCTGGAGGAACTCGTTCGGGAGGCGCGGCCATCCAACTCGGCCAACAATGACAAGCGCCATCCCACGCGCGACGAGCCACAGATCTTTCCGGGGATCGGGAGTAGCCACGTCAACGCCTACCTGGGCGAGGCTCTCCCCGGGTTGACGGCCAAAGTCTTTCGTACCCATCATGCCACCCAGGCCGTCCGCGAAAGCCTGGCGGCTTCGGGGGTCGAGGTGAGCGACCCGGAATACAAAAAATGGGGGGCAGTTGCTCTGGCCAATCTCGAGGCCGCGATGCTTTGTAATCACTACAAGACAGCGCCGGCCAACTGGCGAGACCGCCGCCAACGCGCCAAAGAGCGTCAAGAGAAACGCAAAGAGCGGGTCGCACGTTATCGCTCCCAGGTACGTCAGGCCAAAGAGGCACTGACAACGCTGCGGCGCGAAGCGCGGGAAAAGAAGACCAATGCCAAAACAAAGGTTCAGCGCGACAAAGTGCAGGTGCGATACGCCAAGAAGATAGAGCGGGGAAAAAAGAGAATAAAGACCGCCCAGAATAGACTGCAACGGGCGCAGACCGCTCTGGATAAGGCCAAAACCAAGGACGCCATCGTCGCCAAACGACGCACATGGAATCTGAACACCAGCCTCAAGTCCTACATTGATCCACGGGTCTTTTATCAGTGGGGACAACAAGTAGACTATGATGTTTTGGAATGTTACTACCCCAAGACTTTGCGCCGCTCGTTTGCCTGGGCCAGAGAACATGAACAAGCCGAGGGTTCCCAGGAGAGCCACATTGACGACAGCCAGTAGGAGAGAATAAAGGGAGACCGGTCGTGCATCGCGCCGCGCAAGCGAACACCAATCACGACGCAGACAGCCCCCGCCCAGAACACGGCTGTTTGCTCACGCGCCTGGTCATCGTTTCGCTGTTGACGCTGGGAGCGATTGGCACCTTTGCCGCTTGGACGATATACAGGACGATTCTAGCGCCCTACGAGACCCGCATATACCCCAACATCTATGTTCTGGACGTGAACCTGGGCGGGCTCACCACCGACGAAGCAGCGGAACTCGTCACGCAGGCCCTCGAGCACCACGATACCGGTATGCTCACCTTGAGCGACGGCGAGCATACCTGGACGGTTCCCTGGGCCGAGGCGGGGTTGCGCCTGGATGTGGACGCCACTGTCCAGGCGGCCTTTGCCGTGGGCCACGTGGCCCAGGGTCTGGAGAACCTCCCGACCATTCTGGACATGTGGGAGGGCCATTACAAAGTCACCCCTGTCTTTGCCATTGATCCCAACGAGATGCGCAGCGTGCTGGAGCAACTGGCTCCGAAAGTATCCGTGTCCCCCACCGACGCGACGCTCCGGCTGGAGGGGGATCAACTCGTCGCCGTGCCCGGCCAGCCCGGGTGGGCGTTGGACGTGGACGCTACCCTGAACAATATTGTCACTGCCGTTACCCTGATGGGGCCCGACAATCAGTTCGCTCTGACCTTTTATGTCGTTCCGCCCCGCCTCGCCGACACTAAAGCGGCCCAGGCCCAGGCCGAGCAGATGTTGGATCGCCAGGTGCGTATTGTCACCTACGACTGGTTGACCGACGAGACTTTTATCTGGACATTGGGTCGAGAGACAATAATCACCTGGCTGCGCGTGGAACCGGTGGAGGATGGCGGCAGCCCGACCATATTGATCGCTGAAGAAGCCATACAAGCAACACTGGACAGTCTAGTCGCAGAGTTGGGAGAAAATCGTGGCCTCCGGCTGGAAGGAGCCGTCCAACGGGTATTGAACGTCTTTGAGGCGGGGGGCGGGACGGTGGAACTCGGTCTGATGCACCTCCCACACACCTACGTCATCCAGCCGGGCGACACTCTCGGCGCCATCGCCACCCGGTTTGGGATGCCTCCCGGCCTCATCGCCGAGGCCAATCCCGACGTTGATCTGAACTGGCTGTACGCCGGTCAGGAACTGACGATCCCCTCCGAGGATGTTCTGAGGCCCTATCCCCCTGTGCCCGGCAAGCGGATCGTCATCAGCATCGCCGAGCAGAGGCTGCGCGCCTACGAGAACGGAGAACTGCTCTACGACTGGCCGGTCTCGACGGGCATCCCGAGTTCGCCGACGTACACCGGCGAATTTCAGGTGCTCGACAAGAACGAAAACGCCTACGCCAGCCAGTGGGACCTGTGGATGCCACACTTTATAGCCGTCTATCGCGCCGGCGGAGACACCTACAACGGCATTCACGCCCTGCCTATCCTCTCCAACGGCCAGCGATTGTGGGCCGGGGCGCTGGGCTCGCCAGCTTCCTACGGCTGCATCATCCTGGACATTCAAGAGGCCGAAACCCTCTACGCCTGGGCCGACATCGGCGTGCTAGTGACCATTGAGTGAGGCCAAGAGTGGGACAAAGCGGCTGTGCCTAACTTGGGCGCAGTATGCCCCAGATCTCTTTCATCGTCGGCCGCTTGCTGTAGATGAGCAATCCCACGCGGAACAACTTGCTCCCCACCCACAGCGCCGCCGGGATGGAGAGCAGCAGGAGTACAATGCTGCCCGCCACGTCCACCCACGGTACCTCCGCCAGCGGGAGGCGCAACATCATCATCGTGGGCGCGGTGAGGGGGAAGAAACTGAGTACCCGCGCAATGAGCATATTCGGGTTAGTGAAGAGAAAGCCGCTGATCATGTACGGAATGGCGGCAAAGAAAGAAAAGATGCCGGCCAACTGCTGGCTCTCTTGCGATGTCGCGCCCAGTGCGCCCACGCCGGCCATCAGGACAGCGTACAGCGTATAGCCGAGCAGATAGTAAACCACTCCCAGAACCAGCACGCGCGCCGGAATAGAAACCGCCCCGGTGACGGCCAATAAGGCCACTGCCCCACCGCTGAACCCCATCACGCTGATCACCCAGACCAGTATTTGCGTCAACCCCAACGCGCCCAGGCCGGCGACCTTGCCCGTCATCAACTCTGCCGGCCGCACCGAGGAGACGACGATCTCGACGATGCGGCTCTCCTTCTCCTCGGCCACGCTCTGCAAGAGATAGCCCGACGAGATAAAGATGGACATTACCAAAAAGATGGACAAAAAGTAAGGGACGACAAAGGTAAAAACAAACCCCCACGGCCCCTCTCCCTGCGTCTCCCCGCCGGACGAGAGCACCCGCGGCTCCACGTCCATCGGGTCGGCCGCTCGCTCCTGCAAAACGGGGTCCACTTGGCCATCCAGCAGATGATCCACGAAGAAAGCCCGCACCGTCGCCGAATCGCTGACCACGGCCGCGTTGAACCCGCTCCCCATGCTCATCACTACCACCTTGCCTGTCTCCGGGTAATCCTCCCCAATGATCAGCACCTTCGAGACCTCCTCGGCCTCTAGCGCTGCCTTCGCTTCCTCCTCGCTTCCATACGGGACAAAATCCCCCTGATATTCCGGCAGGATAGGGGAAAAGTAGCCCGACGTGTCCACCACGCCAATGGCCTTGTCACCAACGTCGAACTGCTGCTCAAAGAACTCGCCGAGTTGCTGGGCCTGTCCGGCGAAGAAGGCGCCGACCACCAGGACGACGATGCCGATCAAAGGCACGATGGCTGTCATGATGATGAACCCGGCCCGCCGCACGTTGGTCAAATATTCGTGGCGGGCAACTACCCAGACTTTACGCCAATCCATTATCTCACCTCCATACGACAGTCTGGAAAGACTGTCCTACTCGCTCACCACGGCTACGAATATGTCCTCCAACGGCACCGGCGACACCTCGAACGACTGAACTTGCACGTCACGCTCCACGAGCGCGCGCAGCACCTCCTGGGGGCTGGTTCCCTTCGCCAGGGCCAGGTTGAACGCGCCATCGTCCGGCTCCACCCCCACCACGCCGGGTAGGTCGGTGGGGATGTGGGGGACACAGACGCGGATGATGTTGGGCGCGTGCTCCCGTTTAATCTCTGCCAGCGGGCCGTAGAGCACCGCCCTCCCGCGATCTATGAGGAGAATGCGGTCGCACAGCGCCTCCACCAGGTTCATCTGGTGCGAACTGAGGACTATGGTCTTGCCCTCCTGATGCAAATCGGCCACAAAGCCCTTGACGCGCTCTACGTTGACGGGATCAAGACCCTGGAACGGTTCATCCAGGAAGAGCACCTCTGGGTCGTGGACCAGGCTGGCAACGAGTTGGAGCCGCTGCTGCATGCCCTGGCTCAAGTCCTTGACCTTGCGGGTGGCCCACTCCTCCAGTTGCATCTGCGCCAGCAAGGTCATCGCCCGCTTCCGCGCTGATGGGCGGGACACGCCCTTCAGTTCGGCCAGGTAGACCAGGGTATCCAACACCTTTAGTTTGCGGTACAGCCCGCGCTCCTCCGGCAAGTACCCCACCTGTGCCTTGGCCCGACCTGGAGGCTGGCCCAGGACAGTCACGCTCCCGGCGTCGGGAGTGAGAATGTCCATGATGACGCGGATGGTGGTGGTCTTGCCAGCGCCGTTTGGTCCCAGGAGACCGAATATCTCTCCCCGGTTCACCTCGAAGGACAGGTGGTCTACCGCCACAAAGTCACCGTATCGTTTTACGAGATTCTGTACTTGAATGATCATTTGCTTTTCTCCATTTGACATCTCCTCAACAAACATGTACAATTTTGGTA
>CAYQTW010000205.1:3801-6293 GCA_964420485.1 uncultured Anaerolineales bacterium | reverse complement strand
GTTCTCACCCGCAACCTGGGCGGCACGTCGGCGGCCGTGGACGTGCGGCGCGTGGTCTATGCGCCGGGCGACCGGCTGGTGCTCTGCAGCGACGGCGTGAGTGGCCTGGTGGCACCGCACGAGATCGGCTGGCTGGCGGCGCGCTCCCCCCGGCAGGCGGCGCGGGCGATGGTGGGGACGGCGCGGCAGCGGGGTGGGCAGGACGACGCCTCGGCCATTGTAGTGTCGTTGGGCCGGCCGGCGTGGCAGCCCCGGCCGATTGTGCCGGCCCCCGGTGTTGCGCCCCGACCACGCTATGGGGCGACGGCTGGAGCAGTCGCATTGACCACGCCGGCGCAGCAGATTCTTCTGCTGGCCCTTGGTCTGGGTGCGACGGGGGTGATAGTGCTGCTGGGGATGATGTTGTTGGCAGCGGGAGGATGAGAGAAGATGCGATCAATGATTATTTCCCAAAATGGCTTCAAGACTGCTCTTTGGGCAGCGTTGGTTCTGGTTGTCCTGACAGCCTGCCAGGTGACACCAACGCCTTATCCAGAACAACCCACGCAGATCCCACCTCCTGCTGTGTCAGCGGCTTTTGCCGATTGTCAGCACGACTATGAGGGTATCTGGTACTGTATGCGGGAGAACGGTCAGTACCGTGTGCTCTACGCCGATTTGTCCAATCCATCTGTTCGAGTAGATGTAGTGATGGCCCGCTACTCTACCGACCCTCAAAAGTTCGTCGCAGAGACCGTTGAACAGATGGCCAGGCGATACGCTGATCGCTTTCCAGGTCTACAAGTTGTGGCAGGTATTAACGCCAGTTACTTTGGCCCTGGGCATCACGGTCCCCAGGGACTGGTCAAAGCCACTACTCGTCAGGGAGGTTTACCTTCAGGGTCTTACGCTACATTGTTCAGCCCATACTTGAATTCGCAAACTCACGACGGGGTCGAGAACATCAGCAGTCTGGGTATATCGCCCGACAGACGACTTCTGATAGACCGCGACTTTCACAATCAACAAGCCGATTTCATAGGTGGCTCTGCAGGTGAGGGCCGGGCATTGACAGCGGGGCCACGTATTGTCTGGCAGAATCAAGTGTTGCCAGAGGATCGGTTTGTGGAAAACTGTAACCAAGAGGCCTTTCCTGCGCCCTACTGCACTCAAGCGCGGCCGCGAGCCGCTCTGGGTACCATAGGACAGCAAGGCCTCGTCCTCACAGTAGGGCAGAAAGACACATTGAGAGACACAGCGCTGTTGCTGCAACAACATGGTGTGGGACATGCAATGAAACTAGATGATGGCTCCAGTGCTCAACTGTGGTATGTAGATGACTCGTTTATCCCAAGTGGTGGGGGAGGCTCTGTTGTTAATGCCTTGCTCATCTACTCCGAGCCTCTCGAAGAACCAAGTGTTGTTGCCAGTTCCGCCACCGTCCTCCTGGTGGACGTTTCCGGTAGTATGGACGAGGTCTCACTCGGTCGCCGCAAGATCGAATCGGCGCGACTTGCCGCTAGTAACGTCATCGACATGATTGAGCAGGAGAGCCAGGTTGGCGAGAGCAACCATCAGATAGCCGTCGCCACCTTCACCACTAACGCAACTCTCGACCTGGGGCTCACGACTGATTACGACGCCGCTCGTCAGACGATCAACAGGCTGGTTCCGCTTGAGCGCACCAACATTGGCGCCGGACTGCAAGTTACCATTCAGGCTCTCACTTCCGCTCCGGCCGATGCGCAAAAGATCATCATCCTGCTCAGCGATGGACTGACCAACGAGGGGCTCTCCCCGGGGGGGATCCTGGCTGGGCCAGTGCAGGAGGCGGCCGCTGCCGGCACTTGTATCTACACCGTCGGTTTGGGCGATCCGGGCGATCTGGATGAGGATTTGCTGCGACGGATTGCCGAGGGTTCCGGCTGTGGCACGTACACCTACGCCAGCACACCGGCGGAACTGGAACAGGTCTACATCCGCCTGCGTCACCAGTCCCTAGGCCAGATCATCGGCGAGTTTCAGGGCCAGATCGCTCAAGGGGAGACGGTGGACGTTGGCCAGGTGGAAGTGCCGCGCAATCAGGGCGAACTCTATGCCACGCTTCACTGGCCGGGTAGCGAACTGGACCTGATCGTCACCGACCCACGGGGCCGCCAGATAGACCCGAACGACCCGAATGTAAGCCTGGTCCCGTATGGGCGGCTGGTGTACCTGATCATCCAGAACCCTCTTCCCGGTGCCTGGTTGCTGCAAGCCGTGGGTGTGGACGTACCAGAGGGGATACTGGGCTACGATGCCGTTGTCTCGGTGCGCGAACGCATTGGGCCGCCTCCGTCCAACGTCGGCGTCATTCTGCTCTTTGTGGGCCTGGCCGCGTTGGTCGTGCTGGCAGTAGTGTTCATCGTCACCCAGCAGCGGCGGCGACCGCGCCTGGCCCCGGCCACCGTGCAGGTGGTGAGCGGCCAGGCAGTGCGTCCCTTCGTCCCCCTCCGTCGTGGGCAACTGACCAT
>CAYQTW010000205.1:1880-3791 GCA_964420485.1 uncultured Anaerolineales bacterium | reverse complement strand
CCCCCGTTGCGAGATGGTGTTGCCCGACCCGCAGGTCTCGACACGCCACGCCATGATCCAGCAGACGCCGCAGGGGTACGTGTTGACCGACCTGGGTAGCAAGAACGGCACCTTCGTCAACGGCCAACAGGTACAGCAGGCCCTCCTGCGGGGTGGGGAGCAGTTGCGAATGGGACAGACCGAGTTGGTTTTCACCATGCCGGGAGTAGGAGCCGTGCCAGTTTCATCCTTCCAGCCTCCAGCGAGTGCTGCGATGGCCTACCTGGCGGTGATGGCCGGCGAGCAGGAGTTCGCCCGTTACCCAGTGGCGTCGGGCACAGTGCTGGGCCGGTATGCAGGCTGCCCGGTGGACTTGAATGCCGACGCGCTCGTCTCCCGCCAGCACGCCCGGCTGGATTGCCAGGCCGGCCAGTGGATCGTCACTGACTTGGGCAGCGGTAACGGCGTCTTCGTCAATGACCGGCAAGTGACCTCGCAGGCGCTCCGGCACGGGGACGAGGTGCGGGTGGGGAATACGCGGATGCGGTTTTACATCCAGTAACAGTAACCGTAAGATTAGATCCAGATTAAGGAGGAGCAAATGAGCGAGAATAAGACGGAACGCAAGGTAAGGTTAAAGACCGGCGATGTCACCGGCGCCGAGGTTCGCGTGGCGGGCAGGGACGTTCGCCTGGGAGGTGCGGACGCTGCATCGGAGACTGCTCTGCCTGAGAGCACGGAGGTTGAGGTTGAGATGGGCAAGGTAGAGCAAGCCCAGGTAGTAGTAGCAGGAAGGGATGTGACGGAGCCACAGTCTCTGGTCGCAGCACTGGAAGCGCTGGAAGCAATCTTGGTTCGGGGTCTGGCTGATGATGCACAGGTCGCCGATCTCAGAGATCTCGTCACTCAACTGAAAACGGAGAGCGGCGAGCCGGAGGAAGAACGCAATGTCGCCAAGTTGAAGCGGATCGTGAAATCAGTTGGAGACTACATTGGCCTTGCAGCCTTGATGGCGACTCAAACGCAGAAGGTGGCTTTGCTATTTGAACGAATCAAGACATTGCTGGGGATCTAAAAGTCCAGATCAGACCGGGAGGTAGAGCATGGTAGTGAATCCAGAAGAACAACCGCAGGGCCAGGAAACAGCAGAGCATGAAACGGCTGGAACAGGAGAGCCTACCACAACTCGTGTTGAGGTAGAGACCGGTGGTGTCGTTGGCGGCAAAGTCGAGGCTGCCGGACGTGACATGTACACCGGCAACGTGATCGTCAATGTCAATGTTGGAACTACCTCTAACGAACCAGAGCGATTAGCGAAGGAGATTGTGAAGAATGTCGGCCCTGCCGTAGCAGAAGCCATCAAAGAGCGAAAACGAGAAGAGGAGTTAGAAGAACAAGTTGCGGAGTATACGGCTGCGGCGGAGTCTCCCCAGGACTTGCCAGAAGTAGAACGTTGGTTCCGGGAAGACCTGTCCACTGCCCGCGAGAAGTACTTTGCTATTGCCCTCAGCCTCTTCAATGGCCTCAAGTGGGCCGATTTCTGGGATATTTACCAGGCCATCCTGGAGTCCAGAGATCTGTTGGTGGACGAGGACGATAAGAAAGGCGCATCGCTGTTTCAACAGACTGACCAAGAGTTGGTGGATAAAGCCAAGGCACGCATCGTTCGCAAAGAAGACCAGGCAGCCGAGGTGGTGGAGTTCACAGACGCAGGTTATCCTAATGCTGTCCTGGACCTATTGCGCAGCCAATACCGCCCTCGTCTGGTAGAACTCCTGCCCGGTCTGGGCAAGTTGGGTGAGCATCCGTACTGGGAGATCCGCGCCCGGGCGGCTTATGCCGTGGCAGAGATCGGCAAGTTGGACTTCTACCGGGCCCGACGCCAGGTATTAGAGGTCTGGGCCCGGCACGACCGGCGCTACGTGCGGGCAG